>NZ_BAAGRQ010000002.1:0-275539 GCF_054782875.1 Microbacterium petrolearium | reverse complement strand
GACCGGCGGAGCCGCGGCGGGCGCGGCCGGGCCGCCCTGCACGGGAGCCTGGGCCGCCGCCTGCGCCGGGCCGCCCTGCGGTGCCGGCGTCTGTCCGGGCGCCTCCGCGGCGGGGCCGGCGGCGCGCGAGGTCGTTCCCCCGCGTGCGGCGGTCAGGACGCGCGCCACGAGCAGCTCGAGGTGCAGGCGCGGCGAGGTGGCGCCCGACATGTCGTCGAGGGCCGCGCTCACGATGTCGGCCGTGCGCGAGAGCCGGTCGGCGCCGAAGACCTCGGCCTGCTTCGCCATGCGCTCGAGGTCGTCGGCCGGCACCCCGCGCAGCACGGCCGAGGCGGCGGGGCCGGTCGCGGCGATCACGATGAGGTCGCGCAGTCGCTCCAGCAGGTCGTCCACGAAGCGACGGGGGTCCTGCCCCGTCTGCACCACGCGATCCACGGCCGCGAAGGCGGCGGCCGCATCGCCGGCGGAGAAGGCGTCGATCACGCCGTCGAGCAGCTCGCCGTGCGTGTAGCCGAGCAGCGCCACGGCGCGCTCGTACCCGACGCCGCCCGCCTCGGAGCCCGCGATCAGCTGATCGAGGATCGACAGCGTGTCGCGCGGCGAGCCGCCCCCGGCGCGGACGACGAGCGGGAGCACGCCCGGCTCGACCGGCACGCCCTCCTGCGCGCACAGCTTCTCGACGTACCCGAGCATGGGCCCGGGCGGCACGAGCCGGAACGGGTAGTGGTGCGTGCGCGAGCGGATCGTGCCGATCACCTTGTCGGGCTCGGTCGTCGCGAAGATGAACTTCACGTGGGCCGGCGGCTCCTCGACGAGCTTGAGCAGGGCGTTGAAGCCCTGCGGGGTGACCATGTGCGCCTCGTCGAGGATGAAGATCTTGAAGCGGTCGCGCGACGGCGCGAAGATGGCGCGCTCGCGCAGATCGCGCGCGTCGTCGACGCCGTTGTGGCTGGCCGCGTCGATCTCGATGACGTCGAGCGAGCCGCCGCCGGCCCGCGAGAGCTCGACGCAGCTGTCGCACGTGCCGCACGGGGTGTCGGTCGGGCCCTCGGCGCAGTTCAGGCAGCGCGCGAGGATGCGCGCCGAGGTGGTCTTGCCGCAGCCGCGCGGGCCGGAGAACAGGTAGGCATGGCCGATCCGGTCGCCGCGCAGCGCCGTCATGAGCGGCTCGGTGACCTGCGACTGCCCGATCATCTCCGCGAAGGTCTCGGGCCGGTAGCGGCGGTACAGGGCGGTCGTCACCCGTCCAGCCTACGGCGTGCCGCCGACATCGGTCCGGCCGACGGCCCCGACCGCTCCCCCACCGGACCGTTCGCGAGGAGATCCCCGTTCACGAGGACCGATCCGGTCCGAAACGACCTCCCGAACCGAGATCTCCTCCCGATCCGTCCCGAACCGAACCGAACCGACCCGGTCCGTACCCGGGCGTCAGGCGGGCTGGCCGTTGGAGGGATCGTGGATGATCGGGATCGCGCTGGTCACCACGGGCACCGTCTCGTCGTGACCGGCCGGCAGCACGGGGTCGAGCGTCGTGCCGTCCTCGCGGCGCATCTCCGAGAACTTCTTGAGCGTGGGGCGGCCGGGGCGCACCGGGCCCTGGTCCTCGAGGGGCACGTCCACGCTCTCGCCCGGCGCGACCGTGTACCGCTCGCCGCGCACGCTGAACGTGACGGCGTCGCCCTCCTCCACCTCGGCGCGCAGGCCGTCCTGGCGCACCGACACCCGCAGGCGCGATCCCTGCCACGTGATCGGGAACGACAGCTCCGGCCAGTCGGCGGGCAGGCGCGGGTCGAAGCTCAGCTCGCCATAGTGGTCGCGCATGCCGCCGAACCCGCTCACGAGCGCCGTCCACACGCCGCCCGCCGACGCCACGTGCACGCCGTCCGAGGCGTTGTGGTGCAGGTCGGCGAGGTCGACGAACAGCGCGTGCTGGAAGTACTCGTACGCCAGGTCGCGGTAGCCGACCTCGGCGGCCAGGATCGACTGCACGACGGCCGACAGCGTGGAGTCGCCGGTCGTCAGCGGGTCGTAGTAGTCGAAGTCGGCCAGCTTCTGCTCGGGCGAGAAGTGGTTGCCCTGCAGGAACAGGGCCAGCACGACGTCGGCCTGCTTGAGCACCTGGAAGCGGTAGATGACGAGCGGGTGGAAGTGCAGCAGCAGCGGGCGCTGCGACGCGGGGGTGTGCTCGAGGTCCCAGACCTCGCGCTGCAGGAACAGGGAGTCCTGCGGGTGGATGCCGAAGGCCTCGTTGAACGGGATGACCATGGCGTCGGCCGCGCGCTCCCAGGCCTCCGGCTCGCCGGGGTCGAGGTTCACGCGGTCCACGAGCGCTCGGTACGCCTCGGGCGCGACGGCCGCCATCTCGCGCACCACGCGGCTGGCGGCGCGCAGGTTGTAGCGCGCCATCACGTTCGTGTAGAGGTTGTCGTTCACGACGGTGGTGTACTCGTCCGGCCCCGTGACGCCGTGGATGTGGAACGTCTCGTCGCCGTCCGAGACGCGCCAGAACCCGAGCGTCGCCCACAGCCGCGCCGTCTCGACGAGCACGTCGACGCCCTCGCGCGCCATGAAGTCGAGGTCGCCCGTGGCGCGCACGTACTTGCCGAGCGCGAAGCTCACGTCGGCGTTGATGTGGTACTGCGCGGTGCCGGCGGCGTAGTACGCCGACGCCTCCTCGCCGTTGATCGTGCGCCACGGGAACAGCGCGCCGGCCTCGTTCAGCTGCGCCGCGCGCTTTCGGGCCGCCGGCAGCATCATGGTGCGCATCCGCAGGGCGTTGCGCGCCCACAGCGGCGTCGTGTACGTGAGGAACGGGAGCACGTAGATCTCCGTGTCCCAGAAGTAGTGGCCGCTGTAGCCGGAGCCGGTGAGACCCTTGGCCGGCACGCCCCAGCCGTCGGCGCGGGCCGCCGCCTGCGCCACCTGGAACAGGCACCAGCGCGTGGCCTGCTGCAGGTCGTCGTGCCCGGCGATGCGCACGTCCGAGCGCTCCCAGAACCGGTCCATGAAGGCCCGCTGCGCGCGCTGCACCTCGCCGTAGCCCAGGTGCCCCACGCGGTCGAGCGTGCGGCGGCACCGGTCGATGAGCTCCCGCGGCGGCACGCCGCGGGAGGTGTGATAGGCCGCGAGCTTGGTGACCGTGGTCGGCACGCCGGCCTTCGCGTCGACGCGGTACACGGTCTTGGCGATGTCGGGCTCGACCTGCCCGCGGCGCGTGTACGCGTTCTCGGTCTCGATGAGGTGGTCGGCCACGAGGCCGAGCGTCATGCCGGAGTTGGCGACGCGGTACGACAGCGCCGAACGCTCGCCGTCCTGCCAGTACTCCTGCGGCAGCAGCACGCGGTCCTCGATCTCCTCGGCCTTGCGGGGATCGAAGGCCTTCGCGCCGCTCGTGGCCACGGGGGCCGTGCCGCCGTACACGTCCTCGCCGTCCTGGCGGTTGATGAGCTGGCAGCTGACGGTCACGGCGGCGTCGGCGTTGAGCACCGTCACCGTCACGCGCTGCGCGACGAGGTGCCGCTCCTCGAACGAGACGATCCGCTCCGTGTCGATCACCACCTCCTTGCCCGAGGGGGTCACCCAGCGGATGTGGCGGCGGTGCGCGCCGTCGCGGAAGTCGAGCGAGCGCTCGTACGCGCGCACGTCGGCGATGTCCAGCGCCAGCGGCTCGTCGTCCACGTAGACGCGCATCACCTTGGCGTCGGGCACGTTGACGATCGTCTGCCCCACCTCGGCGAAGCCGTACGCGCGCTCGGCGTGGCGGATGGGCCAGGTCTCGTGGAAGCCGTTGATGAAGGTGCCGTGCTCCGACCCGTGGCGGCCCTCCGGGTGGTTGCCGCGCAGGCCGATGTAGCCGTTCCCGACCGAGAAGACGGTCTCGGTCAGGCCCGTGTCCTCCTCGGAGAAGCGGGTCTCCACCAGACGCCAGGGGTCGACGGGGAAGCGGTCTCGGTCGATCATGTGCGATCCTGCTCCGAATCGGGTCTCAAGGTGCGGGAGGTCTGTGGGCGGCGCCGCTCAGCGCGACGGCGACGCCAGTTCTGCGAGGTCGGCGACGACGAGGTGGGCGCCCGCGGAGGTGAGCGCGTGCGCGCCGGCGCCGCGGTCGACCCCGACGATGAGTCCGAAGCCGCCGGCCGCGGCCGACTCCACGCCGGAGATGGCGTCCTCCACCGCGGCGGCGCGCGCCGGGTCGACGCCCAGCATGCGGGCGCCCTCGAGGAAGACGTCGGGAGCCGGCTTGGACGGCAGGTGCTCGCGCTCGGCGATCACGCCGTCCATGATCACGGGGAACCGGTCGAGCACGCCCGCGGCCGTGAGCACGTCGCGCGCGTTCTTCGAGCTCGAGACGATGGCCACCGGCGTGCCGGCGGCGGACAGCTCGTCGAGCAGCGCCATCGATCCGGGATAGGGACGGATCCCCTCCTCGGCGAGGATGCGCGAGAACACCGCATTCTTGCGGTTGCCCACGCCGCACACGGTGTCGGCCTCGGCGGGATCGGACGGATCGCCCCACGGCAGCTCCACGTCGCGGCTGCGCAGCACCGAGGCGACGCCGTCGTACCGCTTCTTGCCGTCGAGGTGGTCGAAGTAGTCGTCGTCCGAGTACGGGGGCTCCACGCCCCACCGGGCGAACAGCTCCTCGAACATCGCGCGCCAGGCGTGCATGTGCACCTCGGCGGTGGGAGTGATCACTCCGTCGAGGTCGAAGAGCACGGCGTCGTACGCCGTCAGGTCGGGCATCGGGCTCACGGCGCCAGCGTAGTCGGCTCGGCTGGATCGGGCACGGACACGGCGAGGGTCTGCCGCGCGATCTCCAGCTCCTCGTCGGTCGGCACCACGAGCACCGTCACGGCCGAGTCGTCGGCGGAGATCCGCGCCACCTCGCCGCGGCGGGCGGCGCGATTGCGCTCGGCGTCGACGCGCACGCCCGCGAAGCCGAGCGTCGCCAGCGCCGCCTCGCGCACCTCCGGATCGTTCTCGCCGACGCCCGCCGTGAACGAGATGACGTCGGCGCCGCCGAGCTGGGCGAGATAGGCGCCCGCGTAGGCGCGCAGCCGGTGCACGTACACGTCGAAGGCGAGTCGCGCGTCCTCGTCGCCGGCCGCACGCCGCGCCGCGAGATCGCGCATGTCCGACACCCCCGCGAGCCCGAGGATGCCGCTGCGTTTGTTGAGCAGGTCGTCGAGCGCGCCGGCGTCCATGCCGGCCCGCCGCTGCAGCTGCAGCAGCACGGCCGGATCGAGATCGCCCGAGCGCGTGCCCATCACGAGGCCCTCGAGCGGCGTGAAGCCCATCGACGTGTCCACCGAGCGGCCGCCGTCGATCGCCGTCACCGAGGCGCCGTTGCCCAGGTGGAACACGATCTGCCGCAGCTCGCGCAGATCGCGGCCGAGGTGCGCGGCGACCGTGGCGGCGACGTACTGGTGGCTCGTGCCGTGGAACCCGTAACGGCGGATGCGGTGGCGCTCGGCCACCTCGCGGTCGATCGCGTAGGTGTAGGCGGCCGGCGGCAGCGTCTGGTGGAACGCCGTGTCGAAGACCGCCACATGCGGGATGTCGCGGAAGGCGCGGCGCGCGGCCCGGATCCCCTGCAGGGCGCCCGGGTTGTGCAGCGGGGCGAGCACCGAGAGGTCGTCGATGTTGATCTCGACGAGGTCGGTCACCACCGTGGCCTCGAAGAAGCGCGCCCCGCCGTGCACCACGCGGTGGCCGACGGCGACGGGCGGGTGCGCGGCGAGCGAGGGTCCGTGCTCCTCGAACGCGTCGAGCATCGCGCGGAAGCCAGCGGTGTGGTCCGGGATCTCGAGCTCGCGCTCCGACTCCACGTCGTGCGCGGCGACGGAGGGCACCCCCGGCTCGGTGGGGAAGAAGAGGCGGTGCGTGGCCCGTCCCGTGGCCTCGCCGATCCGCTCCACGAGGCCGGAGGCGAGCCGGCGGCCCTCGCCGCCGGGCCGCACGTCGAGCAGCTGGTACTTGAAGGACGACGAGCCGCTGTTGACGACGAGCACCACGGTCATGTCAGCTCCCGCCCTCGGCAGAGGCCGCCTGCGCCTGCACCGCGGTGAGGGCGACCGTGTTGACGATGTCGCCCACGAGCGCGCCCCGCGAGAGGTCGTTCACGGGCTTGTTGAGCCCCTGCAGCACGGGCCCGATCGCCACGGCCCCGGCGGCGCGCTGCACGGCCTTGTACGTGTTGTTGCCCGTGTTGAGGTCGGGGAAGATGAACACCGTCGCCCGGCCGGCCACCGTCGACTCGGGCAGCTTGGCCTTCGCGACGGCCGCGTCGCTCGCGGCGTCGTACTGGATCGGCCCCTCGATCGGCAGCTCCGGCGCCCGCTCGCGCGCCAGCCGCGTGGCGGCGCGCACCTTGTCGACGTCGGCGCCCGATCCGGACTCGCCCGTCGAGTACGACAGCATCGCCACGCGCGGCTCGATGCCGAACTGGCGCGCCGTCGCGGCCGACGACACGGCGATGTCGGCGAGCTGCTCGCTCGTGGGGTCCGGGATCACGGCGCAGTCGCCGTAGACGAGCACGCGGTCGGCGAGCGCCATGAGGAAGACGCTGGAGACGACCGAGACGCCCGGCTTGGTCTTGATGATCTCGAACGACGGGCGGATCGTGTGCGCGGTCGTGTGCGCGGCTCCCGAGACCATGCCGTCGGCGTAGCCGAGGTGCACCATCATCGTGCCGAAGTAGGACACGTCCGTGACGGTGTCGGCGGCGCGCTCGTACGTCATCCCCTTGTGCGCGCGCAGCCGCGCGTACTCGGTGGCGAACTTGTCGACGAAGACCGGATCGAACGGGCTCAGCACCTCGGCGGCCGAGATGTCGAGGCCGAGCTCGATCGCCCGTGCCCGCACCTCGAACGGCTCGCCGAGGATCGTCAGCTTCGCCACGCCGCGCTCGAGCAGCACGGCCGCGGCGCGCAGGATGCGGTCGTCGTCGCCCTCGGGCAGCACGATGTGCTTGATGTCGGCGCGGGCGCGCTCGAGCAGGTCGTACTCGAACATCAGCGGCGTCACGACGTCGGTGCGCGCCACGCCCAGCACGTGCGTCAGCTCGGCGGTGTCGACGTTGCGCTCGAACAGCGACAGCGCGCGGTTGTAGCGCTGCGCCGACGAGGCGGCGAGGCGCCCGCGCGTGTGCATGATGCGCACGGCCGTGGAGTAGGTGTCGCCCTGGCAGCGGATGATGGGGATCGCCGAGCCGAGTCCCTCGACGAGGTGCTGCATGGCGTCGGGGATCTCGAACGGGCCGTTCAGCACGATGCCCGCCAGCGAGGGGAAGTTCGCCGAGTTGTTCGCGGTGAGCGCGGCCAGCAGCGCGTCGGTGCGGTCCGCCGGGATGATCACGACGGCGCCCTCGGTGAGGCGCGGCAGCATGTTCGTCATCGACATGGCGGCGACCACCACGCCGAGCGCCTCGCGGCTGAGCAGCGCCTCGTCGCCCTTCACGAGCTCCCCGTCGACCGCGCGCAGCACATCGCCCATCGTCGGGGCGACGAGCAGCCGGTCCTCCGGGATGGCCCACACGGGGGTGTCGGGCGTGTGCTGCCGCACGGCGGCGACGATCTGCTCGGCGCGCTCGCCGTCGGCGCGGTTCACGATCGTCGCCGCGAGCTCGGCGTTGCCGTTCGCGAGCTCCCCGAGCGCGACCGCGGCGTCGTCGCCGATCCGCTCCGGCGCGCGCGCCTCCGTGAAGCCCAGACTCTCGGGCGTTCCGTGCGACTGGCGCCCGCTCAGCACGAGCAGCACGGGCGTGCCGAGGTTCGCGGCGATGCGGGCGTTGTACCCGAGCTCGGCGGGCGTGCCCACGTCGGTGTAGTCGCTGCCGAGCACCACCACCGCGTCGCACTTGTCCTCGACGGCGCGGAACCGGGCGACGATCGTGGCGAGCGCCCGATCCGGATCGCTGCGCACGTCCTCGTACGTCACGCCGACGCACTCGTCGTAGTCGAGGTCCACGCCGTCGTGGTCGAGCAGCATCTCGAGCACGTAGTCGCGCTCGCGCGTGGACCGCGCGATGGTGCGGAAGACGCCCACGCGGGGCGCGACGCGGCTGAGCGCGTCGAGCGTTCCGAGCGCCACCGTCGACTTGCCCGCGTGCCCCTCCGCCGACGTGATGTAGATGCTCCTCGCCACGTCTTCCACCCTATGCGCGACCGGCGGGGCGGGATACGGCCGCGCGAGTCGGGTTCTCCCCCGTGCGTCGCGTCCGCCCTCGGTGGGATCCTGATCGCACATCCGACGAGAGGATCGCCATGGGCGAGAGGACGCCGTTCGTGCCGCCGCGCTGGTTCGTGACGACGGCGTGGCGCGTGCATCGCGCGATCGCGCGCCGCGGACCCGGCCGCGGCCTGTGGACGACCGAGGACAAGCGGGGCTGGGGATCGCTGACGCTCACGACCCGCGGCCGGCGCTCCGGCGAGCCCCGGCTGCCCGGCGAGCGGGCGGCGGCCGTGCGATACGCCGTGCTCGGGACCATCCTCACCGAGCCGCTGCTGCTCGCCCTGCGCCGCCTCGCGCAGCAGGACGCGTCGGCGCGGCGCCTGCGGCGCGAGTGACTCCCAGCCGGCCGGAAGCCGCCGTATCCCTGCCGTTCACCTGACGGCGGAAGAGTGAGCGCGTGACCGATGCGTGGCTGGCGGGGATCGCCGCCGATCCGTGGGCGCTGGCCGTGCTGTTCGCGCTGGTCTTCGCCGACTCGTTCCTCGTCGTGATCCCGGGCGAGATCGCCGTGACGGTGCTCGGGTCGATCTCGGCCGGCAGCGGCGTGCCGCCCCTGTGCGCCGTCATCGCCGTCGCCGCGCTGGCCGCGTTCTGCGGCGACGCCTGCTGCTACCTGATCGGCCGACTGCTGCACCCCGAGCGCCGGCGGTTCTTCGCGAACCACCCGCGCTTCCAGAGCGCGCACGAGTGGGCGAAGACGCGCCTGCGCAGCCACGTGGCCATGGCCGTGTTCACCGTGCGCTTCATCCCGTTCGCCCGCCTCGTCGTCAACCTCACCGCCGGCGCCACGGGCATCCGCGCCACGCGCTACCTGCCCGTCGCGGCGATCTCCGCCACGCTCTGGGCCGCGTACCAGGCGCTCGTCGGCGCGACCATCGCCACGCTGCTGCCCGGCGGCACCATCACCGCCGTCATCGTCTCGATCGCCGCGGCCCTGCTGCTGGGCTGGGTCACCGACGCGCTCATCGCGCGCGTCGCGCCCCGCGCCGGCGGCCGCTGACCTCAGCGGGCGAGCGGCCTCAGCCGTTCGTCGCGCGCTCGACGGCCTCGGCGATCCAGTCGGCGAGGGTGTCGTCGTCGGGGTCTGTGAGCGCCGCGAAGGGCACCTGGCGCCCGCTGCGCAGGTGGAGTCGATGCGCGCCCTGCTGCAGGGCCGCCTCCAGCGCCTCGCCGCCGCCGACGGGAAAGAAGACCTCGTCGCCCGAGACGCCCACGGCCATCCGCCCGTTCACCATGAACGCGAGCGAGCCCATCATGCGCTTCTCGTCCACGTCTCCCGCGGCCTCGATGAGGGCGCGCACCCGATCGGCGAGCTCGGCGTTGTAGGCCATGGGGCGATGGTACCCACGCGGTGTCAGCGGCGGATGGCACGATGAGGCCATGACAGAGACAGCGCCCCCGGTCGTCGGCGTCGTGTTCCGTCCGCAGTCGCCGCCCGAGCAGCTGCGCGCGATCGCGCGGACGGCGGATGAGGCCGACGTCGCGGAGCTGTGGCTGTGGGAGGACTGCTTCCTCGAGGGCGGGCTGACGGCCGCCACCGCCGCGCTCGTCTCGACGGACCGCGTGCGGGTGGGCATCGGCCTGCTGCCCGTGCCGCTGCGCAATCCCGCTCTGGCCGCCATGGAGATCGCCACGCTCGAGCGCCTCGCGCCCGGCCGGCTCGTCGCGGGGTTCGGGCACGGCGTGCTCGACTGGATGGGGCAGGTCGGCGCCCGCGTGGCCTCGCCGCTCACGCTGCTGCGCGAGTACGTCACGGCGGTGCGCGCGCTGCTCGAGGGCCAGACGGTCGACGTCGACGGGCGGTACGTGTCGCTCGCCGACGTCGCGCTCGGCTGGCCGCCCGAAGCGGCGCCGGAGATCGCCGTCGGGGCGACGCGGCCGAAGACGCTGCGGTTGGCCGGCGAGCTCGGCGACAGCGTGCTGCTCGACGCGGCCAACGACGCCGCGGCCGTGCGCGCCGCGCGCGCCGTGGTCGAGGAGGGCTGGGCCGCGGCGGGACGACCGGGGCGGCCGGTGGTGCGCGCGTTCGCGGAGATCGATCCCCGCGGCGGCGCGCTGGAGCAGCGGATCGCCGACCGGATCGGCGAGCTGGCGGACGCGGGGGCGGATGCGATCGCGATCCAGGCACCGGCCGACGCCCCCGACCCGCGCGTCCTACTGGAGTCCCTGCCGCGCTGACGCCTTCGTCCGCGGCGGAAAAGTAAAGACTCTCCGCGCACCCGGCAGAGCCCGGTTACCCTTGCTACGTTTCCGTCCTGGGGGAGTTGGCCTGGATGCCGTCACGCGGAGAGCTGCCGACAAGTCTACCCGACGTGCGGCGCCGCGGATCCGGAGCGGCCGCCGTGAGGTCCCCGGGGAACGACCATCGCGCGCCTCGCGGACACTAGGCTGTGGCCCACAGCGACGCCCGTCATCCGAAAGACTCCCGACCCGTGAGGGAGGACGCATGTCCGAGTCCACGACCGTCCGCCCCGCGGCCCCCGGCCCGGTCGGCGGCGACGGCGCCGCCGCGTTCCGCCAGGCGACCGACCTCATCGCGGCCTCCATCGAGCGCGTCATCGACGGCAAGCCCGAGGCCGTGCGCGCCGCGCTCATCGTGCTGCTGGCCGAGGGCCACCTGCTGATCGAGGACGTCCCGGGCGTCGGCAAGACGATGCTCGCGCGGTCGCTGGCGGCGTCGATCGCCGCGGACGTGCGCCGCGTGCAGTTCACCCCCGACCTGCTGCCGAGCGACGTCACGGGCGTGTCGGTGTTCGATCCGGTCGTGCGCGAGTTCGAGTTCAAGGCCGGCGCGGTGTTCGCGAACATCGTCATCGCGGACGAGATCAACCGCTCGTCCCCGAAGACGCAGTCGGCGCTCCTCGAGGCGATGGAGGAGCGCCAGGTGACGGTCGACGGGGCCACGCACGGGCTGCCCGATCCGTTCCTCGTCGTCGCGACCCAGAACCCCCTCGAGATGGAGGGCACGTACGCGCTCCCCGAGGCGCAGCGCGACCGCTTCATGATGCGCATCTCGATGGGGTACCCGGATGCGCGTGCCGAGGCGCTCATGCTGCGCCAGCGCGACGCCGCCAATCCGCTCGACGAGCTGCGCCCCGTCGTCACGACGGACCAGGTGCGCTCGCTCATCGCGTGGGCGCGGTCCGTGCACGTCGCGCCCGCCATCGAGGACTACGCCGTCGCCCTCGCCCAGGCCACGCGCGCGCACCCCGAGCTGCGCCTCGGCGCGAGCCCGCGCGCCACG
This sequence comes from Microbacterium petrolearium, assembly GCF_054782875.1. Taxonomy (NCBI): domain Bacteria; kingdom Bacillati; phylum Actinomycetota; class Actinomycetes; order Micrococcales; family Microbacteriaceae; genus Microbacterium; species Microbacterium petrolearium. The sequence continues at coordinate 264,063 of NZ_BAAGRQ010000002.1, read as the reverse complement.
CTGCAGCTCGTGCGCGCGGCGAAGGTCAATGCCGCGCTCGAGGGCCGCGGCTACGTGCTGCCGGACGACGTGACGGAGCTGCTGAACCCGGTGCTGGCGCACCGCCTCATCCCCGCGCGCTCCGCGACGCAGTCGCGCCGCGCGGCCGACTCCGTGCCGGCGATCCTCGACCGGATCGCCGCGACCGTGCCGGTGCCCGTGGCGGGCTGAGCCTTGGCGACACGTCGGGGGGCTCGGGCGGGGTCGCCGCTGACCCCGCGCGGGTGGGCGGTGCTGGCGGTCGGGATCGCGTGCCTGCCGCTCGCCTCGATCCTCGGGGCGTCGGAGGCACAGTACGTCGGCGTCGCGCTGCTGTCGCTGCTGGCCGCGTGCTGGTTCGCCGCGAGGAACGCGCGCCCCGGCGTGCAGGTCGCGAGGCGCCTGTCCGAGGACTCCGTCGAGGTCGGATCGGAGACGACGATCGAGCTGGGGGTCTCCGTGGAGCCGCCGCAACGCGCGCCGCGCGGGCGGTGGCGCGACGTCCTGCCGCCCGGACTGACCGGCGACGCCTCGGGCTCGCTCCCGCGCGGCGAGGGCCCGCAGACGCGCGTCGCGTACGCGGTGACCGGGGTGCGCCGCGGGCGGCACCCCGTCGGCCCGCTCGAGCTCGAGGCCACCGACCCGTTCGGGCTGTGGCGGCGCACGGCGTCGCTGGGCGAGCCCACGCCCGTGCTCGTCGTGCCCCGCGCGCGCTGGCTCGAGCCGCTGCCGCGCTCGCACGGCGATGCCGGCGACGGCGGCGCGTCCGAGGAGCGTCGCGGTCGCGGCAGCGACAACCTCATTCCGCGCCCCTACGCCCCCGGCGACTCCATGCGGCGGATCCACTGGCGCGCCTCCGCACACCGCGGATCGTTCATGGTGCGCGACGAGGAGGAGCAGACCGTGCCGTCGGCCACCGTCGTGCTCGACCTCGCGGCGCCGCGCTGGCCCGCCGAGGCGCGCTCGGGTGAGGACGCCGGGTTCGAGGCGGCGGTGACGGCCTGCGTCTCGGCCGCGTGGCGCCTCGTGACCGACGGGTTCGCGGTGCGTGTGACGGACCATGCCGGCCGGCCACTCGCGGATCTCGCCGCTCCCGACGGATCGGTGCTCGAGTCGCTGGAGCGCGCCTTCGCGACCGTGATGCCCGATCGCGCGGACGCGGGCGGGGACGGCCACGGCGCCGGATTCGCGCTGCCGGCCTCGACGGGTCCGCTCGTCGTCGTGTGCGGGTCGACCGACGATCGCCTGGCCGCCGACCTCGACGCCCTCGGCCGTCACTCGTCGCTTCCCGTGCTGCTCACGCCGACGCCGCAGCGCGACGCCCTCGATCGCCTGCGCGACGGCGGCTGGGCGGCCGCGCGCCTCGGAGACGACGTGACCGCCTCCTGGGCGGCGGCCTTCGACCGCCTCTCGGCGGCACCGGGAGGCGACCGTGTCGATCGATGAGCTGCTCGCGGCCGCGCCCGCGCCCGCGGCGCCGCGGACCCCGCCGACGGCGCGCCCGCGGCGGGACCGTGGCCTGGCGGCATCCCTGGCATCCCTGCTGCTCGCCGTGGCCGCGATGCTGCCGCTGTCCGGGGTCATCCTGCCGGCCTGGCTCACCGGTGCGCTCGTGTGCATGCTCGCCGTGTGGGCCGCGGGTGCCCTCACGCGCGCGGCTCGCCCCGTGGCGCGCTTCGCCCCGCTGATCCAGGCGGTGGCGTGGATCGCCGCGACGACCGGGATCCACACCCTCTTCGCGGCGGTGGGGAGGCTCCCCGGTCCGTCGTCGCTGCTGGGTGTCGTGCCGACGCCGAGGCTGCTCACCGACATGCCGCCGCTGCTGTCGGCGGCGACGACGCAGCTCACCGAGAGCGCGGCCCCGGTGGATCCCGGCGCCCCGCTGATCTTCGTCCTCATCGCCGCGGCGGGACTGCTCGCGCTCGTGCTCGACGTGCTCGCGGTCGCCGTGCGGCTGCCCGTGGCGGCGATCGCGGCCGCCGTCGCCGTGTGGATCCTGCCGCCCGCGATCACCGGCATCGGCACGGGCATGCCGCAGATCCTCATCCTCCTCGGCGCCGCGCTGCTGCTGCTGTACGTCGATCGGCGCCGCCGCTCGCCGGGCGACGCCCGCCCCGTGCAAGGCGCCGCGCTCGCCGCCTTCGCCGTGGTGGCGGCGCTCGTCGTCACACCGCTGCTGCCGCAGCCGACCGGCTCGCTGCGCGGCCCCGGTGCCCCCACCCGCATCGACGCGTCCCTCGATCTGGGCGACGACCTGCGCCGCGTCGGCGACGCCGACGTGCTGCGCTACGTCCTGAACGAGGGCGAGGCGGCGCCGTACCTCCGCGTCGCGACGCTGTCGTCGTTCAGCGGGGCCGGATGGGAGCCCGACGAGGGCGCGACCCTGCCGGTCGGCGACGCGATGCCCGCCGCGCTCGACGCCGAGGCGCCGGAGGGCTCGGAGCTCGTCTCGCTCGACATCGAGGTGCTGAACCTCGAGGGGCCGCTGCTGCCGGTCCCCTATCCGCTCGCGGCGCTCGACGGGGTCTCGCGGGACTGGCGGCTCGCGGATGCCAACGGCACCGTGACGGGCGGCGAGGCCGCGGGCGAGACGTACACCGCGGCCGCGGTCGTGCCGCGTCCGACGCGGGAGGCGGCGCAGGCGACGACGGCGACGATCCCCTCCCCCGGCCTCGAGGGGCTCGCGGGAGACACGCTCTCGCTGCCCCGCAGCCCGCTGCTCGGTCGCATCGCCGATGCCGCGGCCGGCGTCGTCGCCGGCGAGGAGAACGACTACGACCGGCTGGTGGCGCTGCAGAGCTGGTTCCGCGGCGGCGAGTTCGCGTACTCGCTCGACGCCCCCGTGGACGACGGCTTCGACGGCTCGGACCTCGACGCGATGGCCTCGTTCCTGGATCGGCAGGAGGGCTACTGCGTGCACTTCGCGTCGACGTTCGCCGTGATGGCACGCACGCTCGGCATGCCCTCGCGGGTCGTCGTCGGCTACCTCCCCGGCGTGCGCGGCGGCGAGTGGCTGGGGCAGGAGGCGGTGTACACGGTGCGCGCCTCGCAGCTGCACGCCTGGCCCGAGGTGTACTTCCGCGGTATCGGCTGGGTGCCGTTCGAGCCGACGCCGGGGCTGGGGGATGCGACGTCGTTCCTGCCCGAGGCCATCGCCGGCGACGGCGCCGGCGCGCAGCCGACGCCGGTCGCGCCGGCCCTGCCGACGCCCACGACGAGCGCCGCGCCGTCGCTGCCGCCGGAGGATGTGCCGGGCGGATCGGGCGACGGATCGACCGCCTACGACTGGGGCTGGCTCGTCCCGGTCGGCTGGGCGGCGGGCATCGCGGCGCTGCTCGCGGTGCCGGGGCTGGCGCGCGCGGTGCTCCGCGGACGCCGGCTGCGCGCCGCCGCGCGGGGCGACGCGCCCGCCGCCTGGCGCGAGCTCACCGACACCCTCGTCGACGCCGGCGAGGAGGTGCACGCGCACGACAGCCCGCGCGCCCTGGCGGCGCGGGTGGCCGCCGCCCCCGGGCTCTCGACCGAGGTGCTGGATCCCCTCGTCGACGGCATCGAGGCCGCCAGCTACGGCCCGCCGGGAGCGCGCTCCACGCCTGATCTGTCCGCGCCGCTGCGCGCCGTCCGCCGCGCGATCCTTCCGTCGCCGCTCGCCCGCGCGGCCGCCCTCGTCGCGCCCAGATCGCTGCTGAGCCCGCCCCGGCTGCTCGAGCTCGGGCGGTTCGGCCGCCCCGGCGGCGCCGGGTAGGATGTTCCGAGGCCCTTTCGGGGGCCGCTGGAGGATTCGCCTAGTGGCCTATGGCGCACGCTTGGAAAGCGTGTTGGGTGCAAGCCCTCAGGGGTTCGAATCCCCTATCCTCCGCGAACGAGATACGGGTGCGTCCGCCAGGACGCACCCGTATCTCGTTCATTGGGCAGAGCGATTCGAGGAGGAGCGCGGCGTCAGCCGCGCGACGGGGTCCCCTATCCTCCGCTGAACGGCTTCAGAACAGCGTCGGCGCGGTCTCGGCGGGCAGGCCCAGCGATGTGGCCGGCGCCGCGACCATGCGCGCGCCGCGCCAGGCGTCCGGCGCGTCGTCGTCCTCGCGGGCGTCGAGTCCGTGGCGCCGGATGAGCGGGCGCACGCGGCGCGCGAGCCACGTGCGGTACTCCTTCGACGCGTACGACGACCCGCCGTACAGGCGCCGGTACACGGGGACGAGCCTCGGATGCTCCCGCGCGAGCCATTGGAAGAACCACTCGCGCGCTCCCGGGCGCAGGTGCAGGGCCCCGAACACCACCCGGTGCGCACCGGAGGCGGCGATCTGCGCCAGCGCATCGTCGAGGTGCTCGACGGAGTCGGTGAGCCAGGGCAGGATCGGCATCACGAACACGGTGACGCGGAAGCCGAGGTCCGCCGCCGCGCGCACGGTGGCGAGCCGCGCCGCCGCCGTCGGGGTGCCCGGTTCGACGGCCTTCTGCAGCTCGTCGTCGAAGATCGCGATCGACATCGCCAGGTCGACGGGCACCTGCTCGGCGGCCCGCGCGAGCAGCGGCAGGTCGCGCCGCAGCAGCGTGCCCTTCGTGAGGATCGACAGGGGCGTGCCGCTCTCGGCGAGCGCGGCGATGATCCCCGGCATGAGCGCGTAGCGGCCCTCGGCGCGCTGATACGGATCGGTGTTCGTGCCGAGCGCCACGAGCTCGCGCTTCCACGACCGGCGCGACACCTCGGCCGACAGCACCTCGGCCGCGTTCACCTTCACGACGACCTGGCTGTCGAAGTCGGCCCCGGCATCCAGCTCGAGGTACGTGTGCGTGCGGCGGGCGAAGCAGTTGTGGCTGATGACGCCGTTCGCGATGAAGTCGCCGGTCCCCGTGGTGATGTCGACCATCTCCATCTCCACGCCGAGGTCCTCGACCGCCACGATTCGGAGGTCCGCCACGGTCTTCACCGCATCGCCTGCAATCGCCAGCTTGCGGGTGATCGCCGGCCGGGTCGCCTCGAAGAATCTCCGACGCGCCGGCAGGCCCCCCACCACACGGATGACGCTGACGCCGTTCGCCGCCACCGGCTCCCTCACCGATCGGATGCCGAGCGCGTCGCAGGCGGCGACCATGGCCGAGAGGATGCCCTCGTCCTTGTTGCTGATTCGCAGGATCCCGCCGGAGCAGCTTCCCTCCGCATCGAAGATCCCCGAGAGGAATCCCGCGTGCCAGTCATGATCGGGACCCTCGGGCATCTGGATGAGGCCCTCGAGCGCGGCGACGTCCGCGCGCTTTCCCGTGTGAAGAGCGAGCATCGGACGTGCGGAGGCCGAGGTGAACGGACGCGTCCGCGTCTCGATCCCCTCGGCAGCGAGGAACTCCCTCGTTCGGTCGAGCGCCTCGGTGTCGGCCAGCGCGAGGCGGAAAGCATGCTGCTCCGTCGTGCGATGCGGGTATCGGTACCGCCCGTGGAAGATCATCCCATCGCCACGGATCATCCCCGTCAGATACCCCCGCCGGAACGCCGCCGACGTCCAGCGACCCTCCGCTGTCGCCGCACCGCCGAGGCCGAAGCCCTGCAGTGCGTTGCGGATCGTGAGGTGAGGACGCCGCTCGCCGCCGCTCGTCGCGCCGATGACGTGCTTCCATCCGCGATCGGTGAGGAAGCGGTGATCACCGCTGGCGATGAGCTCCGTGCCATCGGCGAGCACAATTCGGTACGCGCGCTTCCGGCTCGCCCACTTGGCGTGGACTTCCGTCTTCACGTACCGCCGATAGGCGCCGTCGACGCGCGTTCCGACGATCTCGTCGCCGACGCGCAGTTCGCGGATGGCTCGCTGGCGGCCGTCGGCCATCAGCACGAGGGTGTCCGGGTGCACGCAGTAGAGACAGGCATGTGAGCAGCCCCGATAGGGGTTCACGGTCCACGAGAACGGCATCGGGCTCTGCGCGGGCACGCGGTTGAGGGCCGACTTCGCGGCGACCTCGTGGAACGTGATGCCCGCGAACTCCGGCGTGCGCACGGAGCGGACGAGGCCCTGCAGGCCGATGAGCGCCGGATCCGCAGATCCGTTCACCTGCTGCCCGCTCCACCTCATGCCTCCAGTCGAACATCCGTACTACCGGATGTCAAGCAGGCATCGTGCGCACAGACCGGCGGCCCGGGACGCGCTCCGTCGAGCACCCCGGGCCGCCGCCCCCGCCTGTCACCCCGCGAGCGCTGCCGGTCGCGGTGCGAAATGCGGGATGGGGATCGGACGCGTCGCTCCCGGCGGCGTCACCGCGGAGAGCACCTCCGCCGCGCGCTCCAGCGCGTCCCCCATCGTCGTGAACCGCTCGACGCCCCGATGCGTCGAGACCCACACCACCTCGTAGCCGTCATCCCGTCGCTCCACGTACGCCACGACGCTCGTCGCGTCGCACGAATCGACGCTGCGGTCGCAGAGCCGCCAGGCATCCTCGCCGAGCGGAACGAGATCCAGCTGATGAACCGTATCCATGTCGACCTCCGACATCACTGTCGCCCGGCCGCGCCGGCGGTTCCAGGGGGTTGACACCCTCTCGGCCGCCGGATACTCGCGCGCCGGGTGCGGGGCGTCGCCCCGCGGCGATGTCAAGCCCCGTGTGCCGACCGGGATACCGGGCGATCATGAGACGGTCGCCGAAGCTGGCGGCACCTCGGCGCGAGCGCGAGTCCGCCGAGGGGACGAGAGGAGTGCCCGCATGTCGAACGGAACGGTTCCGCCCGTCGCCCCGCTGGACGATCCCCTGTTGCAGGCGATGATGGACGAATTCGAGGAGGACGAGCATGCCGATGGCTGGTGAGGGCGCGGACGAGGAGCGCGGCCCGGGCGGCCACGGCACGCAGGACGCGCCCCTCGAGGACACGCACGACACGAACGACGACGAGCGGATCGGCGGCATCGTCGCCCAGACGCGAGCCGACATGCTGATCGACACGCTGCACGGCGACGTGCGCAGCACGCTCGAGCGCCGCCTGTCGGACGCCGGCATCGAGGTTGATCCGCCGACCATGGACGACCTCGTCGCCCGGGTGGAGTCCGACGACGTGGACGTCACCGATCCCGGAGTCGAGCAGAACTGACCCGGATCAGCGGGTCCGGATCAGCGGGCGCCGATCAGGCGTCGCAGTTCTGGCAGACGCCGCTCATGGGCAGCACCATGAAGCACGTCGGGCACACCGTCGGCGGCTCCTCGGGTGCCGATGCGGCACGCGGCGACGCGGCGCGCGGCGCTCGCGCCGGCTTCGCGGCCGGCGCCGGGGCGGCGACCGGGTGCGTCACGCCCCACGCACCGTGGAAGCGGCGGCTCGGCCAGCGCTCGACGTCGTCGCCGAGGCGGCGCACGATCTCCTGCTCGGTGCGGAAGCCATTGGTGTAGCCGGGGTGCACCTCGAGCGCGGGCGAGCCGCCGCGCCGCTCGATGCGGAAGTGGGTCGAGTAGCCGACGAAGCCGGCGGCGTCGATGCCGTCGACGATGCGCCGGATCAGTTCACGGTTCGCGGCGGGCGTGCCGTGCCTCTGGAACGCCTCCTCGAGCGAGGCGTAGCGCGTCGCGCGGCCCTCCTTCTTGCGGGTGGAGTCGGCCGGTTCGGGAGATCGCGTCACCCCTCCAGCGTAGCGATGGGGCCTGGGCGGCGGCTGGCGCGGAGTACCGCGGATCGCCCGGAAGCGCGCCACGTAGACTGGAGCGCATGTCCGCCCCTGCTTCGCCCCCCGGCGGCGGCGCCACCGCTGCGCGCATCACCGCGCTCGACGTGCTCCGCCTGCTCTCCGAGCTCGCCGCGTTCGCGATCCTGCTCGTATGGGGCCTCCTGGCGTGGCCGGTCGCCTGGAACATCCTCTTCGGGCTGCTCGCCCCGGCCCTCGCGATCCTCGCCTGGGCGCTGTTCGTCTCGCCCAGGGCGGTGTTCGCGGTGCACCCGTTCGTGCGCGCGCTCGTGGAGCTGCTCGTCTTCGTCTCGGCGACCATGGCGATGTGGGATCTGGGGCTCGGCTGGGTCGGCCTCGGCTTCGGCGTGATCGCCGTGGTGATCGGCCTGCTGCACGGTCGCCGCGCGCTCGCATGAGCGAGGGGGCATGAGCGACGTCGTCGCGCTGCTGCGCGCCGAGCTGGGCGATCGGGTCGACACGACCGAGGCGTCGCTCGAGGCGGCCAGGGCCGACCGGTCCGGTCACGCCGCTCCCGACCGCCCGCTCGCCGTCGTCCACGCCACCTCGACGGAGGACGTGCAGGCGACGCTGCGGATCGCGTCCGCGACCGGCACGCCCGTCGTGACGCAGGGCGCCCGCACGGGGCTGGCCGGCGCCGCGAACGCCGGAGCGGGCGAGATCGCGCTCTCGGTGCGGAACATGACGCGCATCGTCGAGGTGCGCCCCGACGACCTGCTCGCCGTGGTCGAGCCGGGCGTCCTCAACGCCGAGCTGAACGCCGCGCTCGCCGAGCACGGCCTGTGGTGGGCGCCCGACCCGGCCAGCCGCGACATCGCGACGGTCGGCGGCAACATCGCCACGGGCGCCGGCGGTCTGCTGTGCGCCAAGTACGGCGTCGTGCGCGACGCGGTGCTGGGGCTCGACGTCGTCCTCGCCGACGGCCGGCTCGTCTCGATGGGCCACCGCAGCGTGAAGGGCGTGACCGGGCTCGACCTCACGTCGCTGCTGATCGGCTCGGAGGGCACGCTCGGCGTCATCGTCCGCGCGACGCTCAAGCTGCGCCGCCTCGTCCCCGGCGATGTGTGCACGGTCGCGGCGACGTTCCCGGACGTGCGCTCCGCCGCCGCGGGCTCGTCGGCCGTCACGTCGGCGGGCATCCAGCCGGCGATCATGGAGCTGCTCGACGCCGCCTCGCTCGAGGCGATCCACGCCCACCTCGGCCTGCCGCGCCCCACACCCGGGGCCTCGCAGCTCACCGTGCAGACCGACGGTCCGGCCGCGCGCGCCGAGGCCGACGCGATCGCCGAGGTGCTGCGCGGCGCCGGGGGCACGGTGGCCGTCACGCACGACCGCGCGGAGGGCGAGCGCCTGCTCGCGATCCGCCGCGCGTTCCACCCCTCGCTCGCCGCGATGGGCACGACCCTCATCGAGGACGTCTGCGTGCCGCGCAGCCGCCTGCCCGAGATGTTCGAGGAGATCGGGCGGATCGAGCGCGCCTACGGCATCACGATCCCCACCGTCGCGCACGCGGGCGACGGCAACCTGCACCCCAACTTCGTCTTCGCCGGCGCGCAGGTGCCCGACCTCATCTGGCGGGCGGCCGACGAGCTCTTCCGCGCCGCGCTGCGCCTGGGCGGCACCCTCACGGGCGAGCACGGCATCGGCGTGCTGAAGTCCCGCTGGCTGGCCGACGAGCTGGGCGAGGATCAGTGGGAGCTGCAGCGCGGGATCGCCCGCGTCTTCGACCCCCAGGGCATCCTCAACCCCGGGAAGGTCTTCACGCGGTAGTTCTCCGTCGCACCGATCGGTTGCTGAACTTCAGCGGCCGAAGGACGCGGAGATGAAGCGACCACCGCAGCCGTCATCGAGAGAGATGCTCTGGTCGCTTCAGGCCGGCTGGCGTCGAGCCCCTGGGCCTCGACCCCGCCCTCGTGCAGGTGCCCAGCGGCGCCCTCGAGGGCATCGAGACCGCCGGGGAGCGATACGAGGCGGCGATCGCGGCGGCGGGCGGAATCGAGCTGCAGCTGCTCGGCATCGGCACCGACGGGCACATCGGGTTCAACGAGCCCGGATCGTCCTTCGCCTCGCGCACGCGCGTGAAGACGCTCACGCAGCAGACCCGCGAAGACAACGCGCGCTTCTTCGACACGATCGACGACGTGCCGACGCACTGCATCACGCAGGGGCTCGGCACCATCCTCGAGGCACGCCAGCTCGTGCTGCTCGCCTTCGGCGAGGGCAAGGCGGAGGCCGTCGCCGGGGCGGTGGAGGGGCCGCTGACGGCATCGCTGCCCGGTTCGACCATCCAGCTGCACCCGCGCGCCACCGTCGTGATCGACGAGGCCGCCGCCTCCCGCCTGCGGCACGCGGACTACTACCGCTACACGTACGCCCACAAGCCGGAGTGGCAGCACATCTGACCACCGGACCCCCGGGCAGTCCGGGGTACGGGGCGCCCGAACGCCCGGATCGACGCGATTTCGTGATCCCTTCCCCTGCCGTCGCGCAGACATGCCGCCCTACCATGGATCCACCGGTGCACTTCCGCGCGCCACGCGCGGCGGCGGACCACGAGGGGGACACATGACCGACCTGGCGACCAAGCCGATCGACAGCGAGCAGCCGCTCGACGCCGAGCAGCCGATCGACGGCGTCTCGGACGACGCGACCGATTCCCAGACACGCCGCAGCCGCAAGGGCCTCTGGCTCGGCATCGGCATCCCGGCCGGTCTGCTCGTCGCGGCCGCCGCGTTCGCCGCCGCGATCCTCATCGCGCCCGGCGTGGTCGTGGCCGGCGCCCCCGTGGGCTTCCACACGGTGGGCATGGCCGCCGACGCCATCGCCAAGCGCGTGTCCGACGCCGAGATCACCGTCGAGGGCGTCACGCTCACCGGCGCCGAGGTCGGCGCCTCGATCGACGCGAAGGCCTCCGCCGAGCAGGCGTTCGCCGACCACCCGCTGTGGAACGTCGGCGCCTGGAACCCCGAGCCGACCGACGCGGCCGTCGTGATCGACGCCGACGCCGCGGCCGACGCCCTCAGGGGCGTCGCGCCCGAGATGTTCGCCGATCCGGTCAACGCGCAGGTGAGCTTCGACGGCGCGGCCTTCGTCGCCGTGCCCGCCGAGCCGGGCACCGGCCCCGACCTCGACGCGCTCGCCGAGGACCTCACCGCCGCCCTCGCCTCCGGCGACGAGCAGATCGCCGTCTCGGTCGAGGCCGCCGAGGTGCCGGCGCCCGTCACGACCGAGGCGGCCGAGGAGTTCGCCGGATCGCTCAACGAGCAGGCGGCGACGGCGGGCTTCTACCTCGAGGAGACGCGCGCCGAGGAGCTCCCGCTGGCGACGATCGCGAGCTGGGTGGTCCCCGACGCCGACCCGGAGACCGGCGGCTTCGTCCTCAAGGCCGACACGGCGGCGATCGAGGCGGCCATCGCCGACCTCCCCGCCCGCGTCAACCGCGACGTCGTCGACGCGAAGGTCGTCACCGACGGCGCCGGCGAGGCCCTCCGCGTGATCCAGGAGGGACAGGACGGCTTCGGGATCGCGAGCACCGACGGGCTGCCCGAGCAGATCGCCGCCTCGCTCGAGCAGGGCGACCTCTCGTTCGAGCTGCAGGGCGAGGTCGTGCCGTTCCAGACGCAGGAGCTGTTCCGCCGCGTCCTCGTCGACAAGAGCGACGGCATGACCTACCTGTACGAGAACGACCAGCTCGTGGCGTCCTATCCCATCGCCCTCGGCACGGGCGGACCCTACGAGACGCAGACCGGCACCTACTCCGTCTACGCGCAGCTCACGATCCAGCACATGGGATCGTGCGACAGCCAGGGCAACTTCGTGCCGGGCGGGCGCTTCGACTACTGCACCGGCAACGTGCCGTGGGTCACCTACTACAACGGAGACCAGGGCTTCCACGGCACGTACTGGCACAGCAACTTCGGGCCGGGCGCCCGCATGAGCCACGGCTGCGTCAACATGACGGTCGCGGCCGCCGAGCACATGTACCGCTTCGCGCAGGTCGGCACCCCGGTCACCGTCCAGAACTGACTTCCAGCGAACTCATCGACCCGCGGCCGTCGTTCGTGCCCTAGCCTGTCGTTATGTCGGACCTGCGTCTCGAAGAGCTCTCCGCCGCGACCATCGTGGCGGTCAACAACCTGTCGCTGCGACCGGGCCAGGAGCAGTTCCTCGCGCCGGTCTCGTACGGGATCGCCGCCACGGTGCTCGATCCGCGGACGACATGGCAGCGCGTCGTGCTCGACGGCGACGAGGTCGTGGGCTTCATCAGCGCCAACTTCGACCCCGACGCGCCCGTCGACCACTTCGACTCGGTGCTGTGGCGCATCAACGTCGACGCGGACGACCAGGGGCGCGGCATCGGCCGCTTCGCGGTCGAGTCGCTCATCGACGAGGCGCGCTCCCGGGGCCTCAGCCACATCAACGTGATCTACGAGCCCGGTGAGGGCGGGCCGGAGGCCTTCTTCCACCGTGTCGGATTCTCCCCCGTCGGCGAGACCGAGTACGGTGAGGTGGTCGCGGAGATCCGCTTCTGAGCCTCACGGACGCCCCTCTCCGCACCATCCCGCTTCAGGTCGCTCGCTGACGCGCGCCCTGGCACCAGCCGGCGGCGGGGTCTCGTATCCCCCTCCCCCCACGAGACTCCGTCGCCGTTCTAGACCAGGGACTGCTTCCAGGCCGCGTGGAGCTGGGCGAACTTGCCCGTGCCCGCGATGAGGTCGTCCGGGGTGTCGTCCTCGATGATCCGGCCGTGCTCCATGACGAGCACGCGGTCGGCGATCGCGACGGTCGACAGCCGGTGCGCGATGATGATGGCCGTGCGGTCGGCGAGCAGCGTCTGCAGCGCGTCCTGGATCATCCGCTCCGACGGGATGTCGAGCGAGGCGGTCGCCTCATCGAGGATCAGCACCGCCGGATCGGCGAGGAATGCGCGCGCGAAGGAGATGAGCTGACGCTGCCCCGCCGACACGCGCCCGCCGCGCTTGTTGACGTCCGTGTGGTAGCCGTCGGGCAGGGAGCGGATGAACGCGTCGGCTCCCACCGCCTCGGCCGCCGCGACGATCTCGTCGAGCGAGGCCTCCGGCCGCCCGAGCGCGATGTTGTCGGCGACCGTGCCGCTGAACAGGTACGCCTCCTGCGTGACCATGACGATCGCGCGGCGCAGGTCGCGCTGATCCAGCTCGCGCAGGTCGATGCCGTCGAGGGTGATGCGCCCCGCGCTGGGGTCGTAGAAGCGCGAGACGAGCTTCGCCAGCGTCGACTTGCCCGCGCCCGTCGTGCCGACGAGCGCGACGGTCTGCCCGGCGGGGATGTCGAGGGTGAACTCGGGCAGGACCGTGCGGCCGTTCGCGTACGCGAACGTCACGTCGTCGAGCAGCAGGTGCCCCCGCGCGCGCTCGAGGGCGCGCGGGTTCTCGGGATCGGGCACGGTCGGCTCCACCTCGAGCACGCCCGACACCTTCTCGAGCGCCGCCGCGGCCGACTGGAACGAGTTCAGGAACATCGCCACGCCCTGCAGCGGCAGGAAGAAGTTGCGCGTGTAGAGCACGACTGTCAGCAGCGCTCCGACGCTGAACTGGTCCCACGTGATGCGCACCCCGCCCCACAGCACCACGAGCGCGATGGCGAAGGCCGAGATGGCCATGAGGCCCGGCTCGAACGTGCCGAACAGGCGGATCGAGCGCATGTTCACGTCGCGGTAGTCGCCCGCCAGGCGTCCGAACTCCCCCTCGTTGCGGTCCTCGGCGCGGAACGCCTTGCCGGCGCGGATGCCCGTCATCGTCTCGACGAACTTGACGATGAGCTTGGCGCTGGCCACGCGCGAGTACCGGTAGGCCTCCTGCGAGCGCCGGTAGAACCAGCGCATCAGGAACGCGAGCGGGATCCCCGCGATCAGCAGGATGATCCCGGACTGCCAGTCGAAGACGGCCAGCGCGATGAAGGTGAACAGCCCGAACAGCACGCCGTTGATGAGGTCGGTGAGGCCCCCTCCCAGCAGCTCGCGGATGGTGTCGAGATCGCTCGTCTGCCGCGAGATGATCCGGCCCGACGTGTACGTCTCGTGGAACTCCAGGCTGAGCAGCTGCGTGTGCCGGAACATGCGCGTGCGCAGGTCGAGCAGCACGTTCTGCGTCACCCGCGCGGTCAGCACGTCGTACCACATGAGCAACGCGGCGCCCGCGACCGCCGTGACGACATACAGCCCGACGATCGCCCAGGCCGCGGTCCAGTCGCCCTCGCCGGTGACGGCCGGCAGTGCCGTGCTCACGCCGAGCCCCAGCAGCGCCGGGCCCAGCACGCGCAGCGCCGTCTGCGCGATCACGACGACGGCGACGCCGACGACGCGCCACTTCAGCGGCGCGAGCAGCGAGCCCAGCAGCCGCAGCGAGCGGCGGCGGATGGCGCGGGACTCCTCGCGGGTGTAGTCGGTGCGGTCCTCGCCGCCGACGCCGTGCACGGTGGCGCTCATCGCTCGGTTCCCTTCTCCGGCACGCCGGCTTCTCGCTCGGACAGCGCCTCCTGCACGGCCATGAGGTCGAGCTCCGAGGTGGGGTTGGGCGACATCATGAGCTCCCGCTCCTCCCGCTCCTCGCGCTCGAAGCTCGAGATGACGGAGCGGTAGTGCGCGCTGCGCGCCATCAGCTCGGAGTGCGTGCCGACGGCCGTGATGCGCCCGCCCTCGAGCAGCGCCACGCGGTCCGCGAGCGCGACGGTGGAGGGCCGGTGCGCCACGATGAGGGCCGTCGTCGTGTCGAGCACGGTACGCAGCCCGGACTGGACGCGCTCCTCGGTCTCGACGTCGAGCGCCGACAGCGGATCGTCCATCACGAGCACGGCGGGGCGGGCGGCGACGGCGCGGGCCAGGGCGAGGCGCTGGCGCTGACCGCCCGAGAGGCTGAGGCCCTCCTCGCCGATCTGCGTCTCGACGCCCTCGGGCAGGTCGTCGACGAACGACGCCTGCGCCACCTGCAGCGCCTCGCGCAGCACGGCATCCGCCTCGGGTGAGGCCGGGTCGAGGTCGTCGCGGCCGAGCAGCACGTTCTCGCGCACCGTGGCCGAGAAGAGCGTGGCGTCTTCGAACGCCGTGGCGATGTGGGTGCGCAGCTCCGCGAGGCGCAGCTCGCGCACGTCGACGCCGTCGAGCGTCACGCGACCGCCGGTGACGTCGTAGAGCCGGGTCGGCAGCGTCGTGAGCGTGGTCTTGCCCGAACCGGTGAGCCCCACGAGCGCCATCGTCTCGCCGGGCTCGAGGGCCAGGTCGATGCCGTCCAGCAGGTCGCGCTCGGCGTCGCCGGCGTCCTGGTACCGGAAGTGCACGCCCTCGAACGCGAGGGCGCCGCGTGCCCGCTCGATGGTCTTCGGCTGCTCGGGATCGGTGATCGTGTTGCGGGCGTCGAACACCTCGAAGATGCGATCGGTGGCGGTGCGCGCATCGAGCAGGAACGAGAAGAGGAACCCGATCGACTCGAGCGGCCAGCGCAGCGTGGCGGCCATCGCGAAGAACGCCACGAGCTGCGGCACCGTGACCTGCCCGTCGGCGGCCAGCCAGATGCCGATGAGCAGGCTCGCGGCGAACGACAGCTCCGGCATGAGCACGAGCCAGAAGTCGATCACGCCGATCGAGCGCGCCTTGCGCATCTCGGTCTGGCGCAGGCTCTCGGCCTGCCGCGTGAAGCTGCGCAGCGCGTGCGCGCCGCGGCCGAACGCCTTCAGCACGCGGATGCCGTGCACGCTCTCCTCGACGCTCGTGGCGAGGTCGCCCTGCTGGTCCTGGCTCTGCCGCGACAGCGATCCGTACGTGCGCTCGAAGAGGAACCCCTGGATCCACATGGGGATCGCGGTCACGATGAACACCGCGCCGAGCATCCAGTGCCACTGGAACAGCAGGACGTAGCCGATGACGATCGTCAGCAGGTTGACCACGAGCATGATGAGCCCGAACGCCATCCAACGGCGGATGAGTCCGAGATCCTGCATCATGCGGCTGAGCAGCTGCCCGCCCTGCCAGCGGTCGTGGAACTCCACCGGCAGGCGCTGCAGCCGGTCGTAGAACGAGCGCCGCATGGAGAACTCCACGGAGGTGGCCGGCCCGAGCACGAGCCAGCGCCGCAGGTAGACGAGCGCGGCCTCGGTGAGGCCGAGCCCCAGCACGAGCGATGCGCCGAACACGATGGCGCTCACCTCGCCCGAGGCGATCGGGCCGCCCACGACCCACTCCAGCACGAGCGGGATCATCAGGGCGGCGACCGCGGCGCCCAGCGCGCTGAGCGCGCCGAGGCCCAGACGCGGCAGCACCGGCTTGGCGAAGGTGAGCAGGCGCGCCAGGGCGCGCGGCGTGGAGATGCGCTCGGGGGAAGGCGTGGAAGACATGATCCTCGAGGTGAGAGGCGCCGGGGGCGCGAGACGGGCCGCCCGTGAAGGGCGGCACCCGGGTCGCGATTGCGACAGCCCTTCAGACTATGACCTCGCGATCGGCGACTGCAACACTCGGCCACCGCGCCGCCGAACGGGACCGGGATCGGGGCCGCCGGGCCGACCGTAGGGTGGATCCATGTGTCGCACGCCGCGACCGAAGGGAGCCGAAGTGACCTATACCGCGCCGTCGCCGTTCACCACCCGCCCGGATCTGGCGGGGAGCTTCGGGATGGTGGGGTCGACGCACTACCTCGCCAGCTCGGCCGCGATGGCGGTGCTGGAGCGCGGCGGCAACGCCTTCGACGCCGCGGTGGCCGGCGCCTTCGTGCTGCACGTGGTCGAGCCCCACCTGAACGGCCCCGGCGGCGACCTCGTGGCGATGTTCGCGACCGGGGAAGAGCCCGGCCACCCCGTCGTGCTCATGGGGCAGGGCCCCGCGCCCGCGGGCGCCACGCGCGAGCACTTCCTCTCCGAGGGCCTGGAGCTGGTGCCGGGAGCCGGCGCGCTGGCCGCCGCCGTGCCCGGCGCGGTCGATGCGTGGCTGCTCCTGCTGCGCGACCACGGCACGTGGGAGGCGGCCGACGTGCTGGCCTTCGCCATCGACTACGCGCGCGACGGGCACCCGCTCGCCAAGGGCGCGGCGGCGGCGATCGCCACCGTCGAGGGCCTGTTCCGCGAGCACTGGCCCTCGTCGGCCGAGCTGTGGCTGCCCGACGGCGAGGTGCCCGCGGCGGGGGCGATCGTGCGCAACCCGGCGTGGGCCGGCGTACTCGAGCGCCTCGTGGCGGCGGGCGCGGGCGCCGCGACCCGCGAGGAGCGGATCGACGCGGTCCGGCGCGAGTGGAGGGAGGGCTTCGTCGCCCGGGCGATCGACGAGTTCGTGCGCACGCCGCACCGCCACTCCCCCGGCACCGACCACGCGGGCGTGCTCACCGCCGACGACATGGCGGCGTTCTCGGCCTCGTACGAGGAGGCCGTGACCGGGTCGTTCCGCGGGCACACGATCGCGAAGGCCGGGCCGTGGACGCAGGGGCCGGCGCTGCTGCAGATCCTGAACATCCTGGAGCCGCTCGACGACGAGCTGCTCGACCCCTCGAACCCGGACGGGGCGCACACGATCCTCGAGGCGACCAAGCTCGCCTTCGCCGACCGCGACGCGCACTTCGGGGACGGCATCGAGGCCGAGCGGCTGCGGACGCTGCTGTCGGCCGAGTACGCCGCCGAGCGCCGCGCGCTCATCGGCGAGGCCGCCTCGGGCGAGGTGCGGCCCGGACTCGACGAGGCCCCGGCGATCCCGCCGCTGCGCGAGACGTACACGCCGCCCACCGGGCGCGCGGAGGGCGCGTTCGGCGAGCCGACCATGGCGCAGGATCGCGCGGGCGAGCCGCACGTGTCGCCCACGGGCGAGACGCGCGGCGACACGTGCCACATCGACGTCGTCGACCGCTGGGGCAACATCGTCTCGGCCACGCCGTCCGGCGGCTGGCTGCAGTCGTCGCCCACGATCCCCGGCCTCGGCTTCTGCCTGGGCACACGCCTGCAGATGACGTGGCTCGAGGAGGGCCTGCCGTCCACGTTGCGCCCCGGCGCACGCCCGCGCACCACCCTCACGCCCACGCTCGTGCTGCGCGACGGCGCGGCCGTGACCGCGCTCGGCTCGCCGGGCGGCGACCAGCAGGATCAGTGGCAGCTGCTGTATCTGCTGCGCACGATCGTGGGCGGGTACACGCCGCAGCAGGCGATCGACGCCCCCGCGATCCACTCGACGTCGTTCCACGGATCGTTCTGGCCGCGCACGTGGGAGCCGGCGGGCGCCGTGGTGGAGGAGCGCCTGGGCGCCGAGGCGATCGCCGCGCTCGAGGCCCGCGGGCACCGCGTGACCGTCACGGGCCCCTGGACCCAGGGCCGGCTCTCCGCCGTCACGCGCGACCCGGCCACGGGCCTGCTGGGCGCGGCCGCCAATCCGCGCGGCGGCTACGGCTACGCCGTGGGGAGGTAGTGGGTTCCCTCGGGCGTCAGGCGGCCTCGCGGGCGAGCAGGCGGCGCTTCACCTCCAGGCCCCACGCGAAGCCGCCGAGGGAGCCGTCGCCGCGCAGCACCCGGTGGCACGGCACGAACAGCGCCGGTGCGTTGCGCGCGCAGATCGAGGCGGCGGCGCGCACGGCGGTCGGCGAGCCGAGGGCGGTTGCGAAGGCCGTGTAGCTCAGCGGCTCACCCGGCCGGACCCGCCGCAGCGCGTCCCACCCCCGTCCCTGCAGGGCGGTGCCGCGCTGGCGCACGGCGACCTCGTCGATCGCGGCCAGGTCGCCGTCGTAGTACGCGCGCACGGCGTCGCCCGCCGCGGTCTCGGCATCGCGCACCGTCGCCGGTCGCAGCGCCGCGTGGATCCGATCCAGGACGGCCGTGGCATCCGGCGTCCATCCGGAGGCGAGGATCGCGCCGTCGGCATCGGCGACGATGGTGAACGGGCCGTCGGGCGTCTCGATCGTCTCGAGCAGGGCGTCAGGCATGGGCGGGCTCCTTCGGGAGGGCGGGATCGGGCGTCGCCCGCGCCGCGGCGACGGGGCTCGCGGCGGCGGCGAGACGCCACAGGTGCATGGACAGGTACGAGCGCCAGGGCGCGGCACGCGATCCCCACGCGACGAGCCCGGCGGGATCGGCGGGAAGGCCCGCGGCGGCCGCCCCGGCGCGGAGGGCGACGTCGCCGGGCAGCAGCACGTCGGGGTCGCCCGTGACGCGCATCCGCACGTAGTCCGCCGTCCAGGGCCCGACGCCCGGCAGAGCGAGCAGCGCCGCCCGCTGCTCGGCCGCGTCGTCGGCGGCGCCCACCCGCAGGTCGCCCGAGGCCAGCGCCGCGGCGGCCCCCGTGATCGCGCGGATGCGGGCCGCCGGACCGCGCAGCACCTCGTGCCCGCGCTCGGCGATCGCCGCCATCGACGGGAACAGCAGGCGCGTCTCGCCCCCGAGCTCCACGCGCTCCCCCAGCGCGTCGACGAGCCGCGTGAGGTGAGTGCGCGCGGCGGCAACGGAGATCTGCTGGCCGATCATGGCGCGGATGAGCAGCTCGTGCGGGTCCGCGACGCCGGGCAGCCGGATGCCCGGGACGGCCGCGACGTGCGCGGCCAGCTCGGGATGCGCGGCGAGCGCGGCGTCCACGGCCTGCGGGTCGGCGTCGAGGTCGAACAGCCGCCGCACGCGCGCCACGAGCGCGGCGAGATCGCCCGGGTGCTGCAGCCGGGCGTGCAGCCGCAGCCGCGGCCCGTCCATGCGCAGCCGGAACCAGGCGGCGCCGCCGGGCAGGCGCACGGCCCTGGCGAAGGACGCCTCGTCGGCCTCCTCCATGCCGGGCAGCGCGCGCACGCGCATCCACGCGAACAGCCCCGCGGCATCGAACGGCTCGCGCAGCGGCAGGGCGAGGTCGATGCCCGCGGCCGCCGGTCCGCGGCGGCGGGCGCGCAGCTCGAGCGGCGTCATCGCGAACACCTCGCGGATCGTGTCGTTGAACTGCCGCACGCTCGCGAATCCGGCCGAGAACGCCACAGCGGTGGCCGACAGGTCGGTGCCCACGAGCAGCAGCCGCGCGGTGTGGGCGCGGTGGGCGCGGGCCAGGGCGAGCGGGCCCGCGCCGAGCTCGGCGGTCAGCAGCCGCGAGAGGTGGCGGCTCGAGTAGCCCAGCCGCGCCGCGAGCCCCGCGACGCCCTCGCGCTCCACGACGCCGTCGGCGATGAGCCGCATGGCGCGGGCGGCGACGTCGCCGCGCAGGTTCCACTCGGGCGACCCGGGCGCGGCCTCGGGCAGGCAGCGCTTGCACGCCCGGTAGCCCGCCTCGTGCGCGGCGGCGCTCGTCGGGTAGAACGTGACGTTGCCCGGCTTCGGGGTGCGCGCGGGGCAGCTCGGGCGGCAGTAGATGCCGGTGGAGCGCACCGCGGTGACGAACTGGCCGTCGAAGCGCGCGTCGCGCGCGTCGATCGCGCGGTACCGCTCATCGAAGGTCATCGCCAGTGCCATGCCCCCAGCCTGTCACGCCCACTGAACCGCCCCTAGCGGAAATCGGCCACGGCCGCCGGAGCCCGGGCTGCGGTGGTCGCTTCATCTCCGCGGCTCCGCCGCTCCGCTCAGCAACCGATGGGTTCAACGGATGGGGTCAACCGATGACTTCAACCGGTGAGTTCAACCAGTCAGCAAGCCCCTCCAGCAACCGATCTCTGTGCGAGCGCGAAGCGCGAGCGTGCGGCCGCTCATGCGGCCGCACCGCGGCGCGAAGCGCCGCCCCGCCGGCGCGCGAGCGCCGGTGCGAGCACGCGAGCGGCACCCGCGCAGCGGGTGCCCGAGCGCGCGCAGACGCTTCTGAAAAGAACTGCCCGAGCGGCGCAGACGCTTCTGAAAAATTCAGTGGAAGAAGTGCCGCTCGCCCGTGAAGTACATGGCGACGCCGCGCTCCTTGGCCAGCGCGATCGTCTCCTCGTCGCGGACCGATCCGCCCGGCTGGATGATGACGCGCACGCCGGCGTTCATGAGCACCTCGGGCCCGTCCGAGAACGGGAAGAAGGCGTCGGACGCGGCGATCGATCCGGCGGCGCGGTCGCCCGCGCGCTCGACCGCGAGCTTGCACGAGTCGACGCGGTTCACCTGACCCATGCCGATGCCGACGGTGGCGGCGTTCTGGGCGAGCACGATCGCGTTCGACTTGACGGCGCGGCACGCCTTCCAGGCGAACACGAGGTCGTCGACCGGGATGTCGTCCGGTCGCTCGCCCGCAACGAGCTCCCAGCGCTCGGCGATCGACGCGATGTCGCGATCGAACAGGTCGGCGTCCTGCAGCAGCAGGCCGCCCGAGACGAGGCGCACGTCCATCCGCTCCTGCGACCAGTCCTCCGGCAGCTGCAGCAGGCGCAGGTTCTTCTTCTCCTTGAACACCTCGAGGGCCGCGGGCTCGAAGCCGGGCGCGACGATGACCTCGGTGAAGATGTCGCGCAGGTTCTCGGCCATCTTCAGCGTGACGGGGCGGTTGGCGGCGATGACGCCGCCGAACGCCGAGAGCGGGTCGCACTCGTGCGCGCGCAGGTGGGCCGAGGCGATGGCGTCGATGGCCTTCGGATCGGCGATCGCCAGGCCGCACGGGTTGGCGTGCTTCATGATGGCCACGGCGGGCTTGACCATGTCGTACGCGGCGCGCAGGGCGGCGTCGGCGTCGACGTAGTTGTTGTACGACATCTCCTTGCCCTGCAGCTGCGTGGCCTGGGCGATGCCGTGGCCGTCGGCGCGGGAGTAGATGGCAGCGCGCTGGTGGGAGTTCTCGCCGTAGCGCAGGTCGCTGATCTTCTCGACCTGGATCGTGAGGTGCTCGGGCAGCTCGTTCTGGCCCGACATCGTCTCCTCGGCGAACCACTGCGCCACGGCCGTGTCGTAGGTCGCGGTGTGGGCGAAGGCTCGGGCGGCGAGCTCCCGACGCTCGCTCAGCGTGGTGCCGCCGCGGCCGAGCGCCTCGATGATCGAGGGGTACGCCTCCGGGCCTACGACGATCGCGACGTTGGCGAAGTTCTTCGCCGACGCGCGCACCATGGCGGGGCCGCCGATGTCGATCTGCTCGACGACGTCGTCGCCCTGCGCGCCGGAGGCGACGGTCTGGACGAACGGGTACAGGTTCACGACGACGAGCTCGAACGGCGCGATGCCGAACTCGGCCAGCTGCGTCTCGTGGTGCTCGAGGCGCAGGTCGGCCAGCAGGCCGCCGTGCACGTGGGGGTGCAGCGTCTTGACGCGCCCGTCGAGCATCTCCGGGAAGCCCGTCACGGTGGCCGCGTCGGTGACCTCGTGACCGGCGTCGCGGATCATGGCCGCGGTCGATCCGGTGGACACGATCTCGACGCCCGCCTCGGCGAGCGCGGCGGCCAGCTCGATCAGGCCGGTCTTGTCGCTGACCGACACGAGGGCCCGGCGGATGGGGACCACATCGCGTTCGCGGTAGAGCGAGGGGTCGTGACGGGGGCCGGCCATGAGGTGCTCCTTCGGATCAGGACGAGGCGGGGGTGCGGAGGTCCAGCTCGCCGGTGGCGATGCGGCGGACGACGTCGATGAGCAGGCGGCGCTCGACGGGCTTGATGCGATCGTGCAGCGACGCCTCGGTGTCGCCCGGCAGCACGGGCACGCGCTCCTGGGCGAGGATCGGGCCGCTGTCGACGCCCTCGTCGACGACGATCACGCTCGCGCCGGTCTGCTCCGCCCCGGCGGCGAGCGCGTCGCGCACGCCGTGGGCGCCGGGGAACTCGGGCAGGTAGGCGGGGTGCGTGTTGATGACGTTCGGGGCGAACTCGGCCACGACGGCGGCCGGCAGCAGCCGCATGAGGCCGCTCAGCACGACAAGGTCGGGCTTCCACGCCCGCAGCTGCGCGGCGAGCTCGGCACCCCACTCCTCGCGGGACTCGAACGCGCGGAACGGCACCGTGAAGGTGGGGATGCCGAAGTCGGCGGCGTGCTCCAGACCGTCGGCGGGTCGGTCGGCGCCGACCACGACGACGCGGGCCGGGTAGTCGGGCTCGCTCGCGGCCTCCAGCAGGGCCCTGAGATTCGACCCGGTGCCCGAGATGAGGACGGCGACCGTGAGCACCCTCCGAGTCTAGTGCGACGGCGCGGATCGCCCGATCCGGGACGTCGTGGGCACCGTCAGATGCGCGCGATCTGCGTCGTGGAGACCTGCGCGCGGGGGCGGATGATCATGGTGTCCACATTGACGTGGTGCGGGCGCGTCAGCGTCCACGCAACCGCGTCGGCGATGTCGTCCGCGACGAGCGGGTCGTACCCGGAGTACACCGCGGCCGCCCGATCGACGTCACCGTCGAAGCGGACGAGCGAGAACTCCGTCTCCACGTTGCCCGGGGCGATCTCGATCACGCGGATCGGTTCGCCCGCGAGCTCGAGCCGGAGGGTCTTCACCATCTGCCGCTCGGCGTGCTTGGCACCCGTGTATCCGGCTCCGCCCGGGTACTCGCCGTGCGCGGCGGTCGATGTGATCGTCAGCAGATCGCCCCGTCCGGAGGCGCGCAGAGCCGGGAGCAGTGCCTGCGTCACGCGCAGCGTGCCGAGGACGTTCAGCTCGTACATCCGGCGCCACTTGTCGAGCTCACCGGTTTCGACGGGCTCGAGCCCGAACGCGTTGCCGGCGTTGTTGACGAGAGCGTGCAGAGCCCCACCGCCCACGACGTGATCGCGCAGCGCATCGATCGAGGCCTGGTCGGTCTGATCGGCGACGACGATGTCGCAGCCCGTCTCCGCCGCGAGCGCCTCGAGGCGCTCCCGGCGGCGTGCCGACGCGATGACGTCCCACCCCTCCGCCCGCAGGCGGCGGACGGTGGCGGCGCCGATTCCGCTGGAGGCGCCCGTGACGAGGGCGCGGAGGGGGTGTGTGGTGGTGCTGGTGGTCACGGCAGGCCTTTCCGGAAGGTGCGGTGGGGAAACGGAGAGGGGCTTCGGCGGGCGGATCAGAGCGCGGTGAGGGTCTCGTCGAGCGCGGCGAGGTACCGCCCGACCTCCTCGGGCCGCACGGTGCACGGCGGGACGACGTGGACACGATTGTCGGCGAAGAAGCCGATGACGCCGCGCGCGAGGAGCCCGGCCTTCACCGCCGCCATGACCCCGGCGCTCACCGGCTCGCGCGTCGCGGCGTCGGCGACGAGCTCGACGGCCCAGAAGACGCCCAGGCCGCGCACCTCGCCGATGACGGCGTGCTTCGCGGCGAGCGCCGCCAGCCCCGGCCCGATGTGCGCCTCGCCGACCCAGCGGGCGTTCTCGATGACCCGCTCCTCTGTCATCGCGTCGATCGCGGCGACGATCGACGCCGCCGCGAGCGGGTGGCCGGAGTAGGTCAGGCCGCCGGGGAAGACGCGCTCGTCGAAGTGGTGCGCGATGCGCGGGCTGGGCAGCACCCCGCCGACAGGGACGTAGCCGGAGTTGACACCCTTGGCGAAGGTCACGATGTCGGGGGTGACGCCCGTCGGGTTGGTGCGCTCGCTGTGCCACGAGAGCCACTCTCCGGCCCGGCCGAAGCCCGACATCACCTCGTCGAGGATCATCACGATGCCGTAGCGGTCGCACAGCTCCCTCACGCCGGCGAGGTAGCCGGGCGGGGGCACGAGCACCCCCGCCGTGCCGGGGATGCCCTCGAGCAGGATCGCCGCGATCGAGTCGGCGCCCTCCAGCTGGATCACGCGCTCGAGGTGGTGCAGCGCCCGCTCGCACTCCTGCCCCTCGGTATCGGCCCAGAACTCACTGCGGTACGCGTACGGGCCGAAGAAGTGCACGTGGCCCCGCGCGTACTCGTTGGGCACCCGCCGCCAGTCGCCCGTCGCCACGATCGCCGCTCCCGTGTTGCCGTGATAGCTGCGATAGCGGCTCAGCACTTTGTCGCGTCCGGTGAACAGCCGTGCCATCCTGATGGCGTTCTCGTTGGCGTCGGCGCCCCCGTTCGTGAAGAACACCTTCTCGAACGAGCCTCCGGCCTTCTCGAGGATCCGCGCCGCGGCCTCGCCGCGCGTGAGGTTGACCGTCGCGGGCCCGATCGTCGCGAGGGTCTCGGCCTGCCGCTGGATCGCCGCGACGACCTTCGGGTGCCCGTAGCCGATGTTGACGTTCACCAGCTGGCTGGAGAAGTCGAGGTACTCGTTGCCGTCGTGATCCCAGACCCTCGTGCCCTCGCCGCCCGCGACCACGAAGCCGGGCGAGGCCGCCTGTGCCGCCCAGGAGTGGAAGACGCCCTGGTCCAGGTCGCGGGCTCGCTGCGTGAGCGAGCCCGCGACCTCGGTGATGCCGTTGCTCATTCGCCGCCCTCGGTCGGGGTCACCTCGAGCGGCGTGTACGACTCGCCGCGCACGTCGATCCCCTCCTCCTCGAGCTCGGCGATCGCCTGCTCGATGTAGGTGTTGTCATAGGCCGTCGCGGGCGGCTCCTCCGTGATGAGGCGGGCACCCTGCTCATTGACGGCACGGAGGGCTCCCTCCACCGTCGCGTCCCACGCGGCCGGATCGATGTATCCGATGCCGTTCTCGGCGGGCCAGATCAGCTTGTTCGTCTCGTTCGCCATCCACGTCTCGTGCCCGATCGGCCAGGCGGAGCCGGCGTCCACGGTGAGCTGCGCCGCCTCCTCGGCGTTGTCGCGGGCGTAGGCCCAGCCCTTGATCACGGCGCGCAGGAAGGCGACCGTCGTCTCGGCGTACTCCTCGTCGTTCTCGAGCCGCTCGGTGTCTGCCCAGATCGCGTCCTGCAGCATCGCTCCCTCGGTGTCCTCGTACGCGATGACGTTGAAGTCCTCGGGCTGGTAGAGCTCCCCCGTGTCCGGGTTCACCGTCTCGAGGAGCAGCGCGTACTCGTTGTAGGTCATCGCCTGCGCGGCGTCGATGTCGCCCTGCAGGAACGCGTTCATGTCGAAGGACTGGGTGATGATCTCGACGCTCGACGCATCGAGCCCCTCGGCCGCCATCGCCGCGAAGATCTCCCATTCGTTGCCGAAGCCCCAGGAGCCGATGCGGCGGCCCTCGAAGTCGGCGACGGAGTCGATGCCGGAGTCCGCCCACGCGACCTGGAGGGTGCCCGAGCGCTGGAAGATCTGCGCGACGTTGGTGACATCGGCGCCCTGCTCGATGGATCCGAGCACCTTCGGCACCCACGCGATCGCGTAGTCGACGTCGCCGGCGACGAGCGCGTCCTGCGGAACGATGTCGCCGCCCGACTCGACGATCTCGACGTCGAGGCCCTCCTCTTCGAAGAAGCCCTGCTCGAGCGCGGCGTAGTAGCCGGCGAACTGCGCCTGCGCGAGCCACTGCAGCTGCAGGGTCACGGGCGTCAGCTCCTCGCCGTCGCCCCCGCCAGCGGCCTCATCCGGCCCCGACGCGCAGCCGGAGAGGATGAGCGATGCGGCCGCACCGATCGAGGCGAAGGCGAGCAGACGACGTCGGGTCGAGGCTCTGTGGGAAGCGGGTGTGCTGTGGTTCATGGTGTTCCTTCCGAGATGGTTCTCTGCGAGAGAGGCGGGTGATGCTCGGTTGGTGCGGTGGTGCTTTCGCCGGTGGCGAAGATTCAGTGCCGGTGACGGCGCGCGAGCCGTTCGAGGCCGCTCGTGACGAGATAGAACAGCACGCCCAGCAGGATGGCGCCGACGACGAATGCCCAGCTCCGCGCGTACGCGCTCTGCGCGGCGTAGGTCGAGATGAGGCCGCCGAGGCCGCCGCGCGGGCCTCCGAAGTACTCGGCGACGAGCGCCGAGATCACGGACAGCGAGCTCGCGACGCGCAGTCCGGTGAGGATGTGCGGGGTCGCGGTCGGCAGCGTCACCGTGCGGAAGGCCTGCACGGGTGTGGCGGCGAAGACGTGCATCAGGTCGCGGTGCAGCGGAAGCGCCTGCCGCAGCCCGCGCAGGGTCCCCAGGAACACGGGTGTGAACGCGGCGATGCCCGCGATCACCTGGCGCCCCAGCTGACTGTCGGCGCCGAACATGGTGTTCAGGACCGGCGCCAGCGCGACGATCGGCACGACCGCGAGAGCGGCCACGAGGGGCGCCGTCATGCCGTCTATCGCGCGGCTGGCCGCGGCCAGGGCGGCCAGCAGCACGGCCACGAGCGAGCCGGCGACGAGGCCGAGCAGCGCGTTCAGCCCCGTGACGCGCGCGCCCTCGAGCACCGAGGGCAGGAACGCGACGAACTCGCCCGCGATGGCTCCGGGGCTGGGCAGCAGGTAGTCGTCGACGCCCACGACGCTGACGAGCAGCTGCCACACGCCGAGCACGGCCAGCCCCAGCGCCACGGGAGCGGCGACCACACCCCACCGAGCGGCGCCGCCCGCCGCCCGGATCCGGGGCGCGTCGATCACGGATGCCGTCATCGCGTCTCCACTCCGCGCGCCAGGGCACCGGGGCGCCCCTCACCCGCGTGCAGCGCCTCGCGCACGGCGGTGATCATCTCGAAGTAGCCCTCGTCCTCGCGCAGCTCTTCGGTGCGGTCGGACGTGCCGACCAGCCGCATCGAGACGACGTCGCTGATGCGGCCGGGGCGAGGCGACATCACCACGACGCGGTCGGAAAGGTACACCGCCTCGGGGATCGAGTGCGTCACGAACACCACGGCCGCGCCCGTCTCGGCGCAGATGCGCAGCAGCTCCGACTGCATGCGCTCGCGGGTCATCTCGTCGAGCGCCCCGAAGGGCTCGTCCATGAGCAGCAGCCGCGGCTTCTCGGCGAGCGCGCGGGCGATCGCCACGCGCTGCTGCATGCCGCCGGAGAGCTGGTCGGGGTGGCGGTCGGCGAAGTCCGCCAGGCCGACCATCTCGAGCAGTTCCGCGACACGCTCGCGGCGGTCCGATGCGCTCCAGCCGTGCAGCTGCAGCGGCAGTCCGATGTTGTCGGCGACGGTGCGCCACGGCAGCAGGCCCGCCTGCTGGAACGCGATGCCGTAGTCCTGATCGATGCGAGCCCTCGCCGCCGGCTTGCCGAACAGCTCCACGGATCCGTTCGTGGGCTGATCGAGATCGGCGATCAGCCGCAGCAGCGTGGACTTGCCGCATCCCGATGGCCCGATCAGCGAGACGAACTCGCCCGGCGCGATGGCGAGGTCCACCCCGCTGAGTGCGTGCACCGTGCCCGAGCGGGTGGCGAAGATCTTGTCGACGCCGGCGATCGCGACCGCCGACGTCCCAGGGTGCTGTTCGGTCGTCATCGGGACGACACCTCCACGCGTCGATAGTCCTTGAGGAGCCAGCCGGCGAGCGCGACCGAGCCGGCGGCGAGGAGGCCCAGTGCCACGGCACCGAAGATGGGTGCCCAGGCCTTGGGCGGATCGGACGAGGCCTGACCCGCGAACTGGACCACCATGCGGCCGATGCCGTCGCGCGCGCCGGTCGAGACCTCGGCGACGACGGCCCCCACGATGGCGTTCGCCGCCGCGAGGCGCAGCGCCGTGAGCAGGTGCGGGACGGCGGCGGGCAGGCGCAGCGCGAGCAGCGTGCGCCACCACCCGACGCCGTATGTCCGCATCAGCTCGAGATGGATCCGGTCGGGGGCGTCGAGCCCGCTCAGCGCCCCCACGGCCACCGGGAAGAACGCCAGATAGCTCGCGATGAGGGCCACGCTCATCCAGTCCTGCCACTCGAACGCGCCGATCTCGATGCGCGAGCCCCACGCACGCACGAGCGGCGCGAAGGCGATGAGGGGAACCGTCTGGCTGAGCACGATCCACGGCAGCAGCGCCCAGCGCGCCACGCGGAAGGCGAGCATCAGCAGCGCGAAGCCCATGCCGACCACGACGCCGACGGCAAGACCAGCGGCCGCGGTGCCGAGCGTCACGAACGACGCCTGCGCGACCGCCCACCACAGCGCGTCGGCCGTGGCGGCCCGCGTCTCGCCGGCGAACAGTCGCGCCACCATGTCCCACACGTGGGGCATCGCGAGGTCGATCGCCCGCGGCAGCACCCGCACGCCGCCGATCACGACGCCGTCTTCCGGCCCGGTCAGCCGGTAGAGCTCCCACAGCGCGGCAAGCAGGATGATCCCGCCCGCGCCCCACGCCCACGCGCGGGCGCCGCGCCCGCGGTGGACACGCGCAGAACTCGTCGACACGGCGCTCATACCTTGGCCAGCACCCTCTCCCGCATGGCCGGGATCACCGTCTCGCCGTAGGCCCGGATCGTCTCCTCCTTGTTGTCGTGCTGGAGGTATCCGGCGAACTGGTGCACGCCGACCTCGCGGAGCTGCTCGAGCTTCTCGATGTGCTGCTCCGGCGTGCCCAGCACGCAGAATCGGTCGACGATCTCGTCGGGCACGAAGTCGACGTGGTCGTTGCCGGCCCTGCCGTGCGAGTTGTAGTCGTATCCCTCGCGCTTGTCGATGTAGTCGGTCAGCGCCTGCGGCACGGCCCCGTCGGCGCCGTAGCGGCGCACCACCTCGGCCACATGATTGCCGACCATCCCGCCGAACCAGCGGGTCTGGTTGCGCATGTGCTCGATGTCGTCGCCGATGTAGAACGGCGCGGCGACGCAGAAGGTGATCGCGTCGGGATCGCGGCCTGCCCGCTCGGCCGCCTCCCGCACCGCCGTGATCATCCACTTCGCGATGTCGACGTCGGCCAGCTGCAGGATGTACCCGTCTCCCACCTCGCCGGTCAGCTGCAGCGCCTTGGGCCCGTACGCGGCGACCCACATCTCGAGCTCGCTGCCGACGGACCATGGGAAGCGCAGCGTCGCGCCGTTGTGCTGCACCGCGCGGGAGCTCGCGAGCTCGCGGATGACGTGGATCGCCTCGCGCAGCTCCTGCAGCGAGGAGGGCCGCCCGTTCAGCACGCGCACCGCACTGTCGCCCCGCCCGATGCCGCACACCGTGCGGTTGCCGAACATCTCGTTGAGGGTCGCGTAGAGGGAGGCCGTCACCGTCCAGTCGCGGGTGGCGGGGTTGGTGACGAAGGGCCCCACCTTCACCTTGCGCGTGGCGGCCAGGATCTGGCTGAACACGACGTAGGGCTCCTGCCACAGCAGGTGGGAGTCGAAGGTCCAGACGTGGCTGAAGCCGTGGTTCTCCGCCTGGACGGCGAGGTCGACCACGCGCGACGCGGGCGGGTCGTTCTGCAGGACGATTCCGAAATCCATGTGTGTCGCCTCCGCTCAGCTCAGGTACTGGCTCAGGCCGCGCTTGATGTACCGGCCGTGACCCTTGCGGCCGATGTAGCCCCTGTCATCGACGATCACCTGGCCGCGCGACATGACGAGGTCCACATGGCCGTCGATCTCGAAGCCCTCCCAGGCCGAGTAGTCCATGTTCATGTGGTGCGTCTTGCCCACGCCGATCGAGGTGTGGCCATCGGGGTCGTAGACGACGATGTCGGCGTCGGCGCCGGGCTGGATGACGCCCTTGCGCCCGTACATCCCGAACATCCGCGCCGGCGTGGTCGAGGTGATCTCGACCCAGCGCTCCAGCGTGATCCGCCCCTCCACGACGCCCTGGTACATCAGGTCCATGCGGTGCTCGACGCTTCCGATGCCGTTCGGGATCTTCGCGAAGTTCCCGATCCCCATCTCCTTCTGCTCCTTCATGCAGAACGGGCAGTGGTCGGTCGAGACCATCTGGATGTCGTTCGTGCGCAGGCTGCGCCACATGGCGTCCTGGTGGCCGTCGTGGTGCGACCGCAACGGGGTGGAGCACACCCACTTGGCGCCCTCCAGCTCCCCCCACTCCGCGCTCTTCGCGGCCAGCTGCTCCTCGAGCGACAGGTAGAGGTACTGAGGGCAGGTCTCGCCGAACACGTTGTAGCCCGCGTCCCGCGCCGCGGCGATCTGCTCCACGGCCTGCTTCGCGCTCACGTGGACGACGTACAGTGGCGCGCCGGTGAGCCGCGAGATCATGATCACGCGGTGCGTCGCCTCCTCCTCCGTCTCCCAGGGACGAGTGAGGCCGTGCCACTCGGGTCCGGTGTGCCCGGCCTCGAGCGCCTGCTGCTGCAGCACGTCGATGATCGAGCCGTTCTCCGCGTGCATCATCATCATGGCGCCGTTCTCGGCGCCCTTCTGGAACGCGCGGAGGATCTGGCCGTCGTCCGAGAGGAACACGCCCTTGTAGGCCGTGAACAGCTTGAAGCTCGTCACGCCCTCGGCCACCAGCTCGTCCATGGCGTGCAGCGAGGACGTCTGCACGTCGGAGAGGATCTGATGGAAGCCGTAGTCGATCGCGCACTCCCCCGCGGCCTTCTCCTGCCACGCCTGGTACTGATCGAGGATGTTCTGGTCGGGGTACTGCACGACGAAGTCGACGATGCTCGTCGTCCCTCCCCATGCCGCCGCACGCGTGCCGGTCTCGAACGTGTCGCTCGCGAAGGTGCCGCCGAAGGGCATCTCCATGTGCGTGTGTGCGTCGATCCCGCCGGGGATGACGTACTTGCCCGTCGCGTCGATGACCCTGTCGACCGTGCGCGTCAGATCCGCCCCGACGATCTGAGACCCGGGCTCCAGCACCGCGACGATCCGCTCGCCGTCGACCAGCACGTCGGCGAGGCCGCGGCCGGTGGCGCTGACCACCGTTCCACCGGTGATGAGTGTCGTGCTCATGCGTTGCTCCTGTCAGGTGTCGGCTGCCTGGCCCGCGGCTCTCAGGGAGCGGGGATCGCGGTGTACGAGTCGGGGCGGCGGTCGCGGTAGAACTGCCAGCTGTCGCGCGCCTCGCGGATGAGCCCGAAGTCCAGGTCGCGCACGAGCAGCTCCTCGTGCTCGGACGATCCGTAGTCGCCCACGAGGTTGCCACGCGGGTCGACGAACTGGCTCCTGCCGTAGAAGTCGACGGCGAGGTCGCCGTACTCGTTGTCCTCGCGACCGACGCGGTTCGGCGCCGCCACGAAGTAGCCGTTCGCGGCCGCGGCGGCCGGCTGCTCGATCTCCCACAGCCGGTTCGACAGGCCCGGCTTGGTCGCGTTGGGGTTGAACACGATGTCGGCGCCGTTCAGGCCCAGCTCCCGCCATCCCTCGGGGAAGTGGCGGTCGTAGCAGATGTACATGCCGACCTTGCCGATGGCCGTCTCGAAGACCGGGTAGCCGAGGTTGCCGGGACGGAAGTAGAACTTCTCCCAGAACTTCTCGACGTGCGGGATGTGGTGCTTGCGGTATTTGCCGAGCACCGTCCCGTCGGCGTCGACCAGAACGCTCGTGTTGTAGTACACGCCGGCCATGGCCTCTTCGTAGATCGGCAGGACCGTCACGATGCCGAGCTCCTTGGCCAGATCCGCGAAGCGCTGCACGATCGGCCCGTCGGCGGACTCGGCGTAGCGGTAGTACTTCTGATCCTGCGTGATGCCGAAGTACGGACCGTAGAACAGCTCCTGGAAGCCGATCGCCTGCGCGCCCTGGGCAGCGGCGTCGCGAGCGAACTGCTCGTGCTTGTCGAGCATGGACGCCTTGTCGCCCGTCCAGGTGGTCTGGCTGATCGCGACGCGAACTGTGGTCATCTCGGCTCCTCCGCGGTGTGACGCCGTCTGCCGGCTCGTGATTGCGTCACTGTCGCGCTTGGACATTTCTCTGAGATTTCGCTTTCCACCTCCCCCGTAAATTCGCGGTCCTGCCCGTGCAGCGTGGCCGCGTGCCGCTGCAGGATCGACACATGACACCCGTCGCCACGGCAGGAACGCTCGCGCAGCGCATCGAGAGCCCCACGCCGTCCGGGATCGCCGCCTCGCTCGCGCGGCTCGTCGCGGACGGCACGCTCGCCCCCGGCGACCGCCTGCCGACGGTGCGCGAGGTCGCGAGGTCGCTGGGAGTGAGCCCGGCGACCGTGTCGACCGCGTGGCGCGCCCTCTCGGGGGCGGGAACGATCGTCTCCCGCGGGCGCGCGGGGACCTTCATCCGTGCCACGACCGCGCGCGAGGTCGCCCCGCACACGCGCCGCCTCGCCGGACACGTCCACGCCACGCGGCTCGATCTCTCGCGGGGCACGCCCGACCCGCTGCTGCTGCCGCAGCTCGCTCGCGCCTTCACGCGTGCCGCACCGCAGGCGGTGACCGCCAGCTACCACGACGTCCCGCTGCTGCCACGGCTCGAGCGCCTGCTGCGCGAGCGGTGGCCGATCGAGGGGCACGCGCTGACCGTCGTCAGCGGCGCTCTCGACGGCATCGACCGCTCGCTGCAGCAGCTGACGCGCTTCGGCGACCGGGTGGTCGTCGAGCAGCCGACGTTCCCGCCGTTCTACGACCTGCTCGACGCACACGATCTGGGGATCGTGCCGGTCGCGGTCGACGAGCAGGGTGTGGTGCCGGCGGCGCTCGCCGACGCGATGTCGGTCGGGCCCCGCGTGCTCCTGCTGCAGCCCCGTGCGCACAACCCCACCGGCGTGTCCATGACCGCCGATCGCGCCCAGGAGCTCGCGGAGGTCATCCGTCGTTCCCCGCGGGGACGGAACATCACGGTGATCGAGGACGATCATTCGGGCTCGATCGCGCAGGCGGAGTCCGTGACGCTCGGCCGGCATCTGCCCGATCAGACCGTGCTCGTGCGATCGTTCTCGAAGTCGCACGGGCCCGATCTGCGCATCGCGGCGCTGAGCGGGCCGGCCGCGCTGATCGCCCGCATCGAGGGCCGTCGCACGCTCGGCCCCTGGTGGGTGCCGCGCCTCATCCAGCATGCGCTCGCCGAGCTGCTCACGGATGGCGAGTCGATCGCGGAGGTCGCGCGGGCACGGTCCGCGTACGCCTCACGGCAGCGGCGCTTCGCGGACGCGCTGGGCGATGTCGGGCGGACGACCATCGCCGACGGCATCAATGCGTGGGTGCCCGTCGACGACGAGAGGGCCGCGATCGTCGGCCTCGCCGCGCAGGGCATTCGCGTCGCGGCGGGAAGCGCGTTCTTCCGCGACCAGATCACGACGACGACCGACGGCCGTGACCGCATCCGCGTCACCGTGGGGATGATCACGACCGACGTCGAGGCGGTCGCTCAGGCGGTGTCGAGGGCGTCGGCCTCGGCGCCCGCGACCTCGTCGTAGTCGCCGTGCCACCGCTCGGGTCGGGGGCCGAGCAGCAGGATCCCGGCGCCCACCGCGGCCTCGAGGCCCACGGCGAGCGCGAGGGCACCCGGCTCCGGTCCCGCCTCCGCCAGGCGCCCCGGGCCCATGGCGCCGGACGCGGCCGCGGCCAGCGCCGCGGCGGCCGCCCCCGACAGCACCGCGATCCCGAGCGCCACGACCAGGCGCGGCAGCACGGGCTCGGGGGCGCGCGCTCCGGCGCCGCCCTCCTCGGCCGCGGCGGCGTCGAGCTCGACGACGAAGCGTGCGCGAGCCGCCCATCCCGCGATCGCGCCGAGCGCCACGGGGATGAGGGCGGCGAGCAGCAGCGGCGCCGCGCCGTGCTCGGGCAGCAGCCCGAAGATCGGCAGCGCGGGGACGACACCGAGATCCGTGCTCACGGGAGAGACGGTCGTGCCGGCGCCGACCGCGAAGCCGGGCCCGGCGATCCAGGACGCCGCCCAGACGAGCGCCGTCGGCAGGTAGGCGAGGTGGGCGAGGGTGAGGCCCGTGGCACCGAGCGCGTCCACGTGCGCCGCCTCGAAGAGCGAGACCACCTCGCCGCCACGGAGAACGACCGACAGTGCCAGCGCGACACCGGCGGCACCGAGGAGCCCCACGACGACGATCGCCGCCCCGCGGACCGCGAGCGCGGGCACCTCGCGCCACGCCACGGCGAGCCCGTCCAGCACGTCGTGCACGCGATCGATCGGTCCGCCGTCGCCCTCCCGCCAGGCCTCGGCGATGACGCCGCCGAGCGCGCCGGCGGCGTAGAGCAGCGTGGGCCAGAGCACCGCGGGGGCCGGGTGCACGACCGCCACGGGGTTGTCGGAGGTGAGCAGCACGATCGCCGCGATGAGCGCCGTGGTCGCCGCCCCCGCGACCGTGCCGGTGATCCAGGCGCCCGCCGCCACCGCGCGGCCCCCCGAGCGGGCGGCGAAGAGCACGACGAACCCGGCGAAGGCGAGGGGCGCGAGCGAGACCGCGAACGACGCGGCCTCCTGCGGCAGCGACGCGGCGGCGAGGAACTCGTCGCCGAGGGTCAGCTCGACGGGCACGAGCATGCCCAGCTGCCAGATGCGCGCGGTCGCCGGCCACAGCGCCTGCCAGTCGGCGCCGCCGCCGAACGAGAAGATCCACAGGAGCGTGAGGGGCGCGAGCACGACGCCGACGGCGACGGCCGCCGCGACGGCGGCGTCGATCGCGGCGAGCAGGGCGACGAGGAGGCGATGCATGGGCGCTACCGAGCCTAGGTCGCCCGGCCTCCGATCCCCTGCGCCCATGCCGGGAACGGTCCGGGCCGGTGTCAGTCCTCGGTGGGCTCGAGCAAGAAGACGGCGATCCTGCGATCCGTCTTCTTCTGGTACTCGGCGTAGTCGGGCCACACGGCGACCGCGCGCTCCCACCACTCGTCGTACTCGGCGCCGTCGAGCTCGCGCGCGAGGTAGTCGCGCTTGACCGCGCCGTCCTGCAGCTCGACGTGCGGGTTCGCGCGCAGGTTGAAGTACCACTGCGGCGGCTCCGGGGCCCCGCCCTTCGACGCCACGACGGCGTAGCGGCCCTCGTGCTCGACCCGCATGAGCGCGGTCTTGCGCAGGCCGCCGCTCGTGGCACCCACGGTCGTCAGCACGATGACCGGCACCCCGCGCAGCGTGTTCGCCTCGGCACCGTTCGTCGCTTCGTATGTCTCGGCCTGCGTGCGAGCCCATTCGGCGGTGCTCGGCAGGTACTCACCCTTCAGCGGCATGACTCCAGCGTAGGACGAATGCGAGGCACCCGATTCCTCCCCGCCGGACGGAGGCCCCAGCCTGACCTCATGACGGGCACCTATCGGCTCACTCCCCTGCGGCGACGGATCGACCGGATCATGGCCGCGCTCGGGCGGCGCGGACTCGCGCCCGGTGGCGTGGCATCGCTCACCGTCGCCGGCCGCGCCACGGGCGAGCCGCGCACCGTGCCCGTGACGCCGATCCTCGTGAACGGGCGCCGGTACCTCGTCGCGCCGTACGGACCGGTCGGGTGGGTCCACAACCTGCGCGCGGCCGGGGAGGCGACGCTGCACCGCGGCTCGCGCGTCGAGCGCGTCCGCGCCGAGGAGCTCGACACCCGCGCCGCGGCCCCCGTGCTGAAGGCGTACGTGCGCCAGGTGCCGATCGTCCGCCCGACGTGGCGGCGGGCCCGGACGCCGACCTCGCGGCGTTCGAGGCGATCGCGCCGGCTCACCCGGTGTTCGCGATCACGCCCGTCGGCTGACCCGGCGCGAGCGCGAGCGCGGGCACCGCCCCCGGACGCGACGAAGGCCCCGCCCGGATCGGGCGAGGCCTTCGTGCGAGTGAGACTTACAGCGACTGCATGATCTCGCGCATGAGCGCGGCGGTCTCGCTGGGGGTCTTGCCGACCTTGACGCCGGCGGCCTCGAGGGCCTCCTTCTTCGCGGCGGCGGTACCGGCCGAGCCCGAGACGATCGCGCCGGCGTGGCCCATCGTCTTGCCCTCGGGGGCCGTGAAGCCCGCGACGTAGCCGACGACCGGCTTGGTGACGTTGGCCTTGATGTACTCGGCCGCGCGCTCCTCGGCGTCGCCGCCGATCTCGCCGATCATGACGATCGCCTTGGTCTCGGGGTCGTTCTCGAACGCCTCGAGCGCGTCGATGTGCGTCGTGCCGATGACCGGGTCGCCGCCGATGCCGATGGCGGTCGAGAAGCCGAAGTCCTTCAGCTCGAACATCATCTGGTAGGTCAGCGTGCCCGACTTCGACACGAGGCCGATGGGGCCCTTGCCCGTGATGTTGGCCGGCGTGATGCCCGCGAGCGCCTCGCCCGGCGTGATGATGCCGGGGCAGTTCGGCCCGATGATGCGCGTCTTGTTGCCCTTGGCCTTGGCGTGCGCCCAGGCCTCGGCGGTGTCGCCGACGGGCACGCCCTCGGTGATGACGACGAGCAGCGGGATCTCGGCGTCGATGGCCTCGATCATCGCGGCCTTCGTGAAGGCCGGCGGCACGAAGGCGACCGACACGTCGGCGCCCGTCTGCTCCATGGCCTCCTTGACCGATCCGAAGACCGGCAGCTCGACCTCGCCGACGCCCGGCTTCTCGTGCGTCACGGTGGTGCCGGCCTTGCGCGCGTTCACGCCGCCGACGATGTTGGTGCCCGCCTTGAGCATGAGCGCCGTGTGCTTGGTGCCCTCGCCGCCGGTGATGCCCTGGACGATGACCTTGGAGTCCTTGTTGAGGTAGATCGACATCTGTCTAGTCCTTTTCGATCCGGGGGCTCAGGCGTTCGCCAGCTCGGCGGCCTTGTCGGCGCCCTCGTCCATGCCTGCGGCGAGGGTGACGAGCGGGTGGTTCGCGGCGGCGAGGATGGCGCGGCCCTCCTCGACCTGGTTGCCGTCGAGGCGCACGACGAGCGGCTTGGTGGCCGCGTCGCCGAGGATCTCGAGGGCCTTCACGATGCCCTCCGCGACGGCCACGCACGAGGTGATGCCGCCGAAGACGTTCACGAACACGCTCTTGACCTGCTCGTCGCCGAGGATGACGTCGAGGCCGTTGGCCATGACCTGCGCGTTCGCGCCGCCGCCGATGTCGAGGAAGTTGGCCGGCTTCACGCCGCCGTGCTTCTCGCCCGCGTAGGCGACGACGTCGAGGGTCGACATGACCAGGCCCGCGCCGTTGCCGATGATGCCCACCTGGCCGTCGAGCTTGACGTAGTTGAGGCCGTTCGCCTTGGCCTTGGCCTCGAGCGGATCGGCGGCGCCCTTGTCCTCGAGCTCCTCGTGCTCGGGGTGGCGCACCTCGGTGCCGTTGTCGTCGAGGGTGACCTTGCCGTCGAGGGCGATGATGTCGCCGGCGCCGGTGCGGACGAGCGGGTTCACCTCGACGAGCGTGGCGTCCTCGCCCTTGTACACGTCGTAGAGCTTGACGAAGACGTCCGAGACCTTCTCGACGAGGTCCTCGGGGAAGTCCGCGGCGCGGGCGATCTCGACGGCCTTGGCCTTGTCGATGCCCTGCAGCGGGTCGACCTCGACCCGCGCGAGCGCCTCG
Source organism: Microbacterium petrolearium (assembly GCF_054782875.1). Classification (NCBI taxonomy): domain Bacteria; kingdom Bacillati; phylum Actinomycetota; class Actinomycetes; order Micrococcales; family Microbacteriaceae; genus Microbacterium; species Microbacterium petrolearium. The sequence goes on along the minus strand of NZ_BAAGRQ010000002.1, from coordinate 226,434 downwards.
GGCTTCTCGACGGCGAGCTGCTCGATCTCCATGCCGCCCTCGACGCTGCACAGCGACAGGTACGAGCGGTTCGCGCGGTCCAGCAGCACCGAGAAGTAGAACTCCTCGGCGATGTCGGCGCCCTGGGCGACCATGACGCGCTTGACGACGTGGCCCTTGATGTCGAGGCCGAGGATCGCCTTGGCCGCCTCGTACGCCTCATCGGGGGTCTTCGCGACCTTGACGCCGCCCGCCTTGCCGCGACCGCCGGTCTTCACCTGGGCCTTGACGACGACCACTCCGCCGATCTTCTCCGCCGCTGCCTTCACCTCCTCGGGGGTGTCGGCGACGATGCCGGCGAGCACCGGCACCTCGTACTTCTCGAAAAGGTCTCGAGCCTGGTACTCGTAGAGATCCACGTTGCAATCCTTATGTGGGCGACAGGGCCAGAGGCGTGGAAAACGTCTCGACGTCGAGCGAACTCGACCAAGACCCCAGCGTACTATCCCGCCGCGACGCGCCCGAACCCGCGAACCAGCCGCAGACACCGCGGCGACACGACGAACGCACCCGTCCCCGTGGGGCGCGGGTGCGTTCGGAGGGTCTGCGTCAGCGCTGTTCCTTGGCGCCGGAGCGCGCGTGGATGGGCAGCGCCATGGCGGCGCACACGAGCAGGATGCCGAGCGCGAAGACGACGGCCTGGAACGAGGGCACCATGAACGCGACGGCGAACGCCGCGAAGCCGGCGAGGAAGAGGATGCAGCTGATCAGGAACATCGCGCGCCTTTCTGGAAGTCTCCGACGATCCTACCGTGCGCGCGCAGGGGCATCCGGCTGTCGGATTCGCACAAACGGCGTGCGCGCGCCCACGCCGCGCCCTACCGTGTGGGCATGCCTGCGACGGGCGGAATGCCCGGCACCGACCGAACGGAGTGAGCAACGTGGCCACCGAGCTTCCCGGCGACCGTACCGAGCCGTACGACGTCACCTCTCCCCTCGACACCGACTACTACGCCGTCTTCGCCGACGTCTCCGGCGCGGATCGCGACGCGTGGGAGCGCGCGCGCACGCTCGTCGGCGAGTACTCGGATCGGATGGCGCAGGCGTGGGACCGCGCCGAGTACCCCGTGGAGGTGCTGCCGCGGATGGGCGAGCTGCACCTGCTCGGCGACGGCGTGGAGCACCCCGACCTCACGCCGATGTCGCCGCTCGCGGCCGGCCTGGTGAACATGGAGCTCTCGCGCGGCGACGGCTCGCTCGGCACGATCCTCGCGGTGCAGGGCGGCCTGGCCCTGCGCACCCTCGTCTTCTACGGCAGCGACGTGCAGAAGGACCGCTGGCTGCGCCCGCTGGCCACCGGAGGGGTGCTCGGGTCCTTCGCGCTCACCGAGCCGGTGCACGGATCCGACTCCACGTCGCTCGAGACGGTGGCGCGACGCGACGGCGGCGACTGGGTGATCTCGGGCGCGAAGAAGTGGATCGGCAACGGCGCCTCGGGCGGCATCACGTTCGTGTGGGCGCGGATCGACGACGAGACCGATACCGACCACGGCCAGGTCGGCTGCTTCCTCGTGGAGCAGGACGCGCCCGGCTACACCGGCACGGTGATCGAGGGCAAGGTCTCGCTGCGCGCGATCCACCAGGCGCACATCCGCCTCGACGGCGTGCGGGTGCCGGGCGATGCCCGCCTGCCCGGTGCGCACTCGTTCAAGGACACCTCGCGCGTGCTGTTCGCCACCCGATCCGGCGTGGCCTGGTCGGCGCTCGGCCACGCCACGGCGTGCTTCGAGGCCGCGCTGGCGTACTCGACGCAGCGCGAGCAGTTCGGCAAGCCGCTCGCGCGGTTCCAGATGGTGCAGGAGCGCCTCACGCAGATGCTGGCCGAGCTCACGGCCATGCAGCTGTACTGCCGCCGCCTGGCCGACGTCGAGGCGTCCGGCGCCCTGCGGCCCACCCAGGCGTCGCTGGCGAAGTACCACAACACCCGCGCTGCGCGCCGGATCGCGCAGACCGCCCGCGACGTGCTGGGCGGCAACGGCATCCTGCTCGAGAACCGCGTCATCCAGCACATGGCCGACATCGAGGCGATCCACACCTACGAGGGCACCGAGAGCGTGCAGGCCCTGCTGATCGGCCGCGACCTCACGGGCATGGGCGCCTTCGCCTGACCGACCCGGCGCCCCTGGTCACGGGGCATCGCCGGCGGCAGGATGGGCGCATGCTCCACGACATCCCCGCGCCGATGCTCGCCAAGGCCGTGCCGGCGATCCCGGATCCGGCGAAGCCCCCCGGCGGCCTGCTGTTCGAGCCGAAGTGGGACGGGTTCCTTCACTGAACCCGGGAAGGCCCGGTTGGACGTCAAGTGTGCGGCTCCGGGCGGAAGATCTCTTCCCAGGTGGTACCGAAGTCACGTGTCGTGACCACGCCACGTTGGTCGACGAGGGCGATCTCGTCGCCCGGCGTGACGGTGAGGGCCTGGGCGACACCTTCGTACTCGCCTCCGGTGGCCCACTCGCCGCTGGGGAGCTGGTAGACGAGTGTGTTATCGAAGCTGGTGCCGACCAGTAGCCCCAGGCTGTTCGTCGCGATCAGAACCATCCGCGGCGCAGTCTCGTCGAGCTCGAACGTCGCACCCGCGTCACGGCTGACATAGAGCCCTTCGGGAGTGGTCGCGTAGACGGTGTCGGAATCGTCGGGGTCGGCGAGCATGTCGCGTGCGTCGACGCCGACTCCGTCGTTCCAGGTGCGCCCGCCGTCGTCGGAGCGGTAGACGATGCCGAAGTTGTTCGCGTAGATGCGATTCGGATCGGATTCGCTGATGGCGAGGTCGTGGAAGTCGGCCTCACCGGTGAATGCGACGTTCGTCCAGGTGCGGGCGTTGTCGTCGGAGCGGATGAGGCCGAGATTCTGGCCGGCGAAGTGGTCGGGGCTGTTCGGCCCGGGGTGTCCGGAGGCATAGAGCTGACCGTCGACGGCGGTGAACCCCATGGCGTCGAAGTCGTTGCCGGCGACCGGTCCGCTGAGCTCCGCCGAGCGGGTGAGGGCGTCGAGTTGGTAGATGCCGCCGTGGCTGGCGATGAGCAGACCGCCCGTCTCGGGGTCGGAGGCGAGCCCGTGGATGTGCTCGAGGGCCACCTTGGTGTCGTGGTCGGGGTCCTCGGCTCGGATCAGAGCGCAGCCGGTGAAGAGGGGCGCAGTCAGGGCGAGGGCGGCGAAGGCGGCCAGGCGCCGTCGGGGAATGGCGGGGGTGAAAGGCATGGGAGATCTCCGGAATGGTTTGGGCAGGGCGAAGCCGGTGACCACCCGGACGGGGTGGCCACCGGCGCGGCGGGTGCTCACAGCTGGGCGAGCAGCTCCTGCATCTCGGTGATCTCGGCGGTCTGGTCCTCGACAATCTTCTGCGCGAGGGCGACGGCGTCGGGGTTCTGGCCGTTGTCGATCTGGGCCTGAGCCATGTCGATCGCGCCCTGGTGGTGCATGATCATCTGCTCCAGGAACAGGCTCGATGCGCTTTCGCCGTCGGCTTCCTCGAGGGCGGCCATGTCCTCTTCGGACATCATGCCGCCGCCGTGGTCCATCCCACCCATGTCGGTGTCCTGGCCCCAGTCTTCGAGCCACTGGTTCATGGTCTCGATCTCCGGGCCCTGAGCGGCCTTGATGCGCTCGGCAAGCGCGACGACGTCCGGGTGAACCCCGTCCTTGGCCAGCAGAGTGTCGGACATCTCTATGGCCTGCTGGTGGTGCATGACCATCTCCATCGCGAACGTCACGTCCGCGTCGTTGAACACCGCGCCACTGGCCTCAGCGGAGGCGCTGGGCGAGCTGCTGGTGCCGTTGCCGTGGTCCATGCCTTCCATATCGGAGCCACCGGTGTCGCTGCAACCGGTCAGGACGAGCGCGGTCGCGAGGATGCCGGCGTGGAATGCAATCGTGCGGATCTTCATGAGGGTCTGTCTCCTAAGTCGTTGTTGAGGGGCGTGCCGAAGCACGGGATCTGCGACAGCAGATGACCCTCAGGTGCGACTGATGGAGAGGACGTTCAGATCGGGAGGAACCGGCGGCGCCTCCGTGAGCGTCGCCGTGGCATGTGGCGGCGCCTGAGCGCGCGCAATGGTGACGACCCGGCCGGGGCGAATGGCGAGGACGATGCTGACGGCGAGGAGGGCGAGCACGCACGCCATGAACGCCATCGCGTCCATGCCGCCCCCGCAGTCGCCCTCAGCGCAGGGATCCGCCGCGGAATGATCACCGGCTGTAGCCGCGTCCGGGCTCGCGACGTCAACCATCGCGGGCTCACCGCCATGGTGCGCGCTCTCGCTGATCACCACGGGAGCGTGGTGGGTGCTGCCGCTGCTGAGCACGTGCATGCCGACGAGGCCAATCAGCACCCCGATGACGGCCGCGGCGGTGAGTAGGAAGGTGCGCGCCAGTGTGGCGCTCGGATGCATCGCCTGGCGCAGCGTCATCACGCTCATCAGCGCACCTCCCTTCCCGCTCACAATCTACGAAACCCGCCTGTCAGGCACCACGCAAGACCGCTGCAGCGGTGATCTCGGGGCGCATGTCCAGCCGGCGCAACAGCTGCGCGTTCAGCGCGACGACGATCGTCGACAGCGACATCAGGATCGCCCCGACCGACATCGGGAGCACGAACCCGAACGGGGCGAGCACCCCGGCGGCGAGCGGGACGGCGATCAGGTTGTAACCGGCAGCCCACCACAGGTTCTGCTTCATCTTCCGGTAGCTTGCCCGCGACAGCTCCATCACCGACAGCACCGATCGCGGGTCGTCGCTGGCGAGGATGACACCGGCGGAGGCGATCGCGACGTCGGTGCCCGCACCGATCGCTACACCCACGTCGGCCTGGGCGAGGGCGGGAGCGTCGTTGACGCCGTCGCCGACCATCACGACCTTGCGACCCTCCTCCTGCAGCTGCTTGACCTTGGAGGCCTTGTCCTCGGGACGCACGCCGGCGAAGAACCGGTCGATGCCAAGCTCCTCGGCCACGGAGGCGGCGACCGCTTCCGCATCGCCGGTGATCATCACGACCTGGACGCCGCGGACGTGGAGCGCCTCGATCGCCTCCCGGGACTCGCTGCGGATCTCATCGGCCAAGCGAAGCGCCCCGGCGACCTGACCGTCGATCAGGATGTGCAGGATGATCGCCCCCTCGCGGCGCCACTCGTCCGCGACGGGCAACTCGGCGGATCCCTCCTGCTCGAGCAGGTAGGGGCCGCCGACCTGTACCAGGTGCCCGTCGACGGTGGCGCGCACGCCGACCGCCGGTGAGGACTCGAACCCGGAGGATCCCGGCACCGCCAGTCGCTTCTCGCTCGCGCCGTTCACGATCGCGCGTGCCAGGGGGTGCTCAGAGTCCGCCTCGGCCGCCGCAGCGAGGGCGAGCAGCCGATCGGCGTCGATCCCGCCGGCGGGGTGCACCGCGGTGACCGCCGGAGCGCCCTTCGTCAGGGTGCCGGTCTTGTCGAACAGGACCGTGTCGATGGTGCGCATACTCTCCAGCGCCAACCGGTCCTTGATCAGCACTCCGCCGCGCGCGGCCCGCTCGGTGGCGATGGACACCACCAGCGGGATCGCCAGGCCCAGAGCGTGGGGGCAGGCGATCACGAGGACGGTGATGGTGCGGACCACGGCCTGATCTGGGAGGCCCAGCAGCGTCCATACCAGCGCGGTGATGGCGCCTGCGATCAGGGCGAACCAGAACAGCAGCGCCGCGGCGCGGTCAGCGATTCGCTGCGCGCGGGACGAGGAGTTCTGCGCTTCGGCAACCAGCCGCTGGATGCCGGCGAGGGTGGTGTTCTCTCCGATCGCGGTGATCTCCACGCGCAGGCCCGAATCGGTCGCGACGGTGCCGGCGACGACCTGGTCGCCCTCGGAGCGGCGGACCGGGCGGGATTCGCCGGTGATCATGGCCTCGTCCATGCTCGCGGAGCCCTGCACGACCCGCCCGTCTGCGGGCACGCGGCCGCCCGGGCGGACCACCACGACGTCCCCGACACGCAGGTCGGCGGGGGCGACGGTGACGGTGGTGTCGCCCTCGATGCGCTCGGCCTCGTCCGGCAGCAGCGCCGCGAGGGAGTCCAGCGCGGACGTCGTCTGGGCAAGGGAGCGCATCTCGATCCAGTGCCCCAGCAGCATGATGACGATCAGCAGCGCGAGCTCCCACCAGAAGTCGAGCTCATGGTGCAGGACGCCCACGCTCGCGCCCCACGAAGCCAGGAACGCGACCGTGATGGCCAGACCGATCAGCAGCATCATCCCGGGCTTGCGGGTGCGCAGCTCGCTGACCGCGCCGGTGAGGAAGGGCGCACCGCCCCACACGTACATCACCGTGCCGAGCACGGGTGAGATCCAGCTCACCCATGCGGCGTCGGGCAGCGCGTACCCGAGCAGCATGGCGAACATGCTCGAGAACGCCACCACCGGCACGGCGAGGGCGAGCATGATCCAGAACAGGCGGCGGAACTGCCCCACGTGATCACCGTGACCGGCATGCCCGCCATGACCAGCGTGCGCGGCTTGACCGGGATGCGCGCCGTGATTGTGCTCCGCTTGATCGTGACCGCTGTGGTCCTGGCTGCCGTGCGCTGCCGGTTCGGTCGCGACGGCCTCACGCATCCCTTCGGCAGTCACCTCTGGATCGGCGTGATCCATGGTGTGGCCGTGATGGTCGTGGTGGTCGTGCTTGGTGTGGTCGTGCTGGCTCATCGGAGCCTCCTCTGCGAGTTGCCGCCGCGGGCGGCCGTGGAACCAAGAGTGGGGTGATGGCGCTCGGCCGTGTCAGGCGTCGCTGACGGTGTAGCCGGCCTCAGCGACGGCCGCGCGAAGTGCTGCGGTGTCGACGGGAGCGGAGGTGCGGACGGTGACTGTGGACGTGCCGCCGGCAGCGAGTGCGACGGACACATCGGCCACGCCAGGAACCGCGGACAGCTCTTCGGTGACGCTGGCAATGCAGTGCGCGCACGTCATCCCCTCCACCAGCAGCGTGGCCGACAGTCCCGCTTCCACGGGCAGCTGTTGCGTCGTCGAGGCGCTCGGGGCGGCGCAGCAGGCGCATCCGACGCCGGCGTCCTTGAGACCCAGCTCGACTCGTTCGATCGTCATGATGATGTCCTTCCGGTGACGTGGTTCACGAGCGCACCAGGCGCGCGATGGCGGCGTTGGCTTCGCGGATCTTCTCCTCCGCGACCGGCCCGCCCTGCGCGGTCGCCTCGGCCACGCAGTGGCTGAGGTGGTCGCCGAGCAGCGACAGTGCCACCGCTTCGAGGGCCTTCGTCGCTGCGGAGACCTGCGTGAGGATGTCGATGCAGTAGTCGTCGTTCTCGACCATCCGCGCGATCCCCGCGACCTGTCCCTCCGCGCGGCGCAGCCTCTTCAGCAGCGCTTCCTTGTTGTCCGCGTACCCGTGCACGCGCCAATGATACATACCCCCACGGGGTATGCAACCCGGTGGGGGAATCTGTGCCGAGGCCCTACCGTGCCGAGGGTCGGGGAAGCGCCCCGATCGAGGAGAAGGAGGACGATATGACTGTTGCACAGCAGATGCTGACCACACACCCCCGGGCGGGCGCCGGCGCCGACACCGCGGCCTTGGTGCGCTGTATCGAGGCGTGCGTGGAGTGCGCCCAGGCGTGCACCGCGTGCGCAGATGCCTGCCTGAGCGAAGAGATGGTGGCTGACCTGACCGCGTGCATCCGCAAGAACCTCGACTGCGCCGACGTCTGCGCGACGACCGCCGCGGTCCTGTCGCGCCAGACCGGCTCGAACACCGACGTCCTGCGCGCCCAGCTCGAGGCATGCCGCGCGGCCTGTGCGTCGTGCGCGGCCGAGTGCGAGACGCACGCCCAGATGCACGAGCACTGCCGGGTGTGCGCCGAGGCCTGCCGCCGCTGCGAGCAGGCGTGCGCGGAGCTGTTGGGGGCACTGTGAGCCAGGCCGGGCACCACTCCGAGCACGAGGGCATGCCGCACTCGAAGCAGGGCGGGATGCAGCACGGGGGGATGGCGAGCTACGGCAAGCTCGCCATCTCCCTCGCACTCAGCTTCATCGTGATGTACCTGCTCACCTTCGCGATGATCAACGTCTTCGCCGACTTCCTGCCCAACATCAGCAACCTCTACATGGCGCTGATGATGGTGTTCCCGATGGGGATCATCATGATCGCCGTGATGTGGAAGATGTTCCCCAACAAGCCACTCAACATCGGACTGCTCGTCGGCTTCGCCGCGCTGTTCGTGGTGGCGTTCCTCATGGGCCGAGCAGAAGCATTCGTCGGGGATGACCAGTTCCTGCGGTCGATGATCCCGCACCACTCCCGCGCGATCCTCGTCTGCGAGCAGTCCAACATCACCGACTCCGAGATCGTCACGCTGTGTGAGCAGATCGTTCAGTCCCAGCAGGAGGAGATCGACCAGATGAAGGACATCCTCGAGCGGCTCAACGATTGAGAACGCGACCGGCGTCGGCGCCCCACCGCACACCTGGCCCCGACGCGAGCTGGTGGTCGACGTGCTTCACAAGGTTGTCTTCGCCGTCATCACGGGAATCGTCGCAGACCGGATGATCCGACCGCACTTGGTCTCCACCAGGGGGCGAACCAGCCACTGACCAGGGCGACGCGCGAGGCGCGTTAGCACGCCTTCCTTCCGCTAGGGCTATGCGAGGGAGAGGAAGAGTTTCTCGAGTTCTTCGGGGCGTGTGGCATCTTCTGCGTCTGGGTCGGCGAGGCACTCGCGGAGGGCGCTTGAGATGACGAGGAAGCCGGCCCTGTCGAGCGCCTTCGAGACGGCGGCGAGCTGCTGCACGACGTCGCGGCAGTGGGCGTCCTGTTCGACGGCGGTGATGACCGCTGCCAGCTGCCCGTGTGCTCGGCGGAGCCGGTTGACGACCTTGCGCTTTGCCTCCTGGTCGTGCTCCGGTGCCGCGTCCGCGAGTGTGGGTGTGCTTGCCATGAGAGGTCCTTTCGTGAGCCCGAGTTGACAACCAGCATACCCCCGGGGGTATAGTTGGGCTACCGGCGGCGGATACTCCCCCGGGTATAGCGAAGGGGTGCGCAGATGTGCCGAGCAGTGATGTGCCGCACGTGCGGCAAGACGACATGGGCCGGCTGCGGCCAGCATGTCGCGGCGGTGAAGAGCAGCGTCGCGAGCTCCGACTGGTGCGGTGGTCAGCACACCGCCGCGGAGCTGGAGGCGGCACAGGCGAACCGCGGCGGGTTCTGGTCACGCCTGTTCGGACGCTGAGGTCGGAGGACGCGCATGCCTACAAAGAACCTGACTGCTGAGACGTTCGAGAGCACCGTCACCGCCACCGGCATCGTGCTCGTGGACTTCTGGGCTGCCTGGTGCGGCCCGTGCCGCGCCTTCGCGCCCGTGTTCGAGTCCGCCTCGAACCGCCACCGCGACGTGGTGTTCGCAAAGGTCGACACCGAGGCTGAGCCTGAACTCTCGGCGGCTAACCGCATCACCTCGATCCCGACGCTCATGGTGTTCCGCGACGGAGTGCTCGTGTACTCCCAGCCCGGCGCGCTCCCGACACCGCAACTCGAGCTGCTGATCCAGAAGGCGCGTGAACTCGACATGGACGAGGTTCACCGGCAGCTCGCGCAGCGCACCGCCTAACCAACTCGCACAGACTAAGAGCCCCGAAAGGAACACCATGTGCGCACGAATCATCTGCCCTGCGTGCGGCAAGCCCACGTGGGACGGCTGCGGCCAGCACATCGAGCAGGCCCTCGCAGGAGTCCCCGAGAACGAGCGCTGCTCATGCAACTGATCACGGATCACGAGGAAAGGAGCGATCGCGATGCTGCTTGAGCGCATCTACGACGAAGACCTCGCACAGGCCAGCTACCTGATCGGCTGCCAGCGCAGCGGCGAGGCCGTCGTGGTGGACCCACGACGCGATATCGGCGCTTATCTGGATCTCGCCGGCAAGCACGGCATGCGCATCGTCGCAGTGACCGAGACGCACATCCATGCCGACTACCTGTCCGGCACGCGCGAGCTCGCTGCGCACACCGGCGCGACCGCGTACGTATCCGACGAGGGCGGCCCGGACTGGACGTATGGGGCAGGCTTCGACACCGCCGTGCGCATGAAGCACGGTCACCAGATCACGCTGGGGAACGTCACGCTGGAAGCCGTTCACACCCCCGGACACACTCCCGAGCACCTGTCCTTCCTCATCACCGACGGCGCTCAGACCAACGAACCCGGCTACATGCTCACGGGCGACTTCGTCTTCGTCGGAGACGTCGGCCGGCCCGACCTGCTCGACGAGGCAGCCGGAGGCGTAGACACCCGCTTCGCAGGCGCCCACGCACTGTTCGCGAGCCTGCGCGATCACTTCCTCACACTTCCCGACTACGTGCAGGTGCTTCCCGCGCACGGAGCCGGATCCGCCTGCGGAAAGGCGCTGGGAGCGATCGCCGCCTCCACGGTCGGGTACGAGCGTCGCTTCTCCTGGTGGGGTTCGTACCTCGCCAACGACGACGAGCAGGGCTTCGTCGAGGCGCTGCTGAGCGACCAGCCCGATGCCCACGCCTACTTCGCGCGGATGAAGACACAGAATCGTGTGGGACCGGCCGTGATCGGAGAGTTGCCGACGCTGAGCGAGTACACGACAGCCGAGCTGCTCGTCGCCCTGGCAGAGGATCGGGTGATCTTCGTCGACACCCGTCATCACAGTCAGGTGCACGAAGGAACGGTCGCGCGTTCGCTGAACGTGCCGGGCGAAGCCAAAGCGGCCACCTACGGATCGTGGGTCTACGACCCCGAAACCGAGTTCCGGCCCCTCGTGTTGCTGGCCGACTCCCGGGCCGCCGCAGAGCGGATCCGCGACCACCTCATCCGGGTCGGCATCGACAACGTACAAGGCTTCATCACGACCATCGAGGGTCTTTCATTGGTGCGTCCCAAGACTGTCGCGCCGGATCGGCTCGGTCAGATCGATCGCGCGCTTCTGCTGGATGTGCGCAACCGGACGGAGTTCGCCGCCGGCCACATCCCCGGCGCCGACCAGATGTCCGGCGGTCGCGTCATGTGGCACACCGACGGACTGCCTGAGACCGGCACCATCGTGACTTACTGCCAGAGCGGTGTCCGCAACAGCGTCACCGCGAGTGCCCTGCGGCGGGCCGGCTACGACATCGCCGAACTAGAGGGCAGCTACGCCGCATGGTCGGCGCTACCCGACGCAACCCGACCGGCCGCCTGACTCCCGCGGTGGGACCTCGATGAACTCGGATGATGGTCAACGCCGCGCCCGAGGTGGTCTCGAATCAGACCGACACAACGGTCTCGTATCCGGTTGACATAGCCAGGTGGTGTTAAGCACCTCCGTGAGGCGAAAATCGACCGGCTTCTCGAGCTGCTCGTACGTGCATGTCGTCGGGTCTCGGTCCGGACGCCACCGCCGGAACCTGGCCGTGTGTCGGAACCGGTCTCCCTGCATGTGGTCGTACGCCACTTCGACGACCAGTTCGGGGCGAAGCGGGACGAAGGAGAGGTCTTTGCCCTGGCTCCACCGGCTTTGAGTGCCCGGCATCCGGTCTTCCGTCGCAGTTCCAGCAGCGCCGGGCTGCACCCACGGATGGTCGTCCGTGCCGGCCTCCAGGTGCTTCAGTTCCTCGATCAGCGCCGCCCGCCGCGCTGTCGTGAACGAAGCGGAGACGCCAACATGTTGGAGTCGCCCGCCGTCGTACAGTCCGAGCAGGAGTGACCCGAGGAGCGGCTTGCTCGGTGTCGAGCTCTTGTGAAGCCTGTAACCGGCGACCACGCAGTCGGCTGTGCGCTCGTGCTTCACCTTGAACATCACTCGCTTATCCGGCTGGTACACGGCATCGAGCGGCTTGGCGACGACACCATCCAATCCAGCGCCCTCGAACCGGGTGAACCAGTCCTGCGCGCGGGAGAGCTCGGACGTCTTCGGGGTCAGGTGGATGGGAGCGTCGGCATCGACGAGCGCATCCTCGAGCCGCTGACGGCGCTCTCCAAAAGGAAGCGCCATGAGGTCGTCGTCCTCCTCGGCGAGGAGGTCGAACGCGATGAAGGATGCCGGCGATTGCGCAGCGAGAAGCTTGACGCGGCTGGCTGCAGGGTGAATGCGTTGCTGCAGCAGATCGAAGTCCAACCGCTCACCGCGGATGATGACGATCTCTCCGTCCAGCACGCACCGTTCGGGCGTCGTGTTCTTCAGTGCCTCGACCAGCTCGGGGAAATAGCGGGTCATGGGCTTCTCGTTGCGGCTGCCAAGGATGATCTCGTCGCCGTCGCGGAAGACTATGGTCCTGAATCCATCCCATTTGGGCTCGACGTGCCCCAGATCGGGGATCGACGGGACCGCTTTAGCGAGCATCGGCGCTACGGGCGGCATCACTGGCAGGTCCATGGAAACATCCTGGCCGCATCTGCAGCTTTCGTCGCGATACTCAGCTGCCCGGAACCGCTTCGCTGGCGCGCTGCTTGGCAAGAGCCTCGTCTCGGCGTCGACGGATGTGCACCAAGCTCTCCTCGAGGGCGGCTACCTCGCCGAGCCAGACGTGCCGTCTGGCTTCCTCGAGACGTCCCTCGGCGTTGACCGCCATCTCTTCAAGGCGCGGGCTCTGTCGCGGGTCCACGTCCAGGAAGCGGCATTTCGCGCACGCGCTTTCGTGCACGCACGGCGTCGCGTACGGCCGGTGACAGTCGCCGAGCGCGACCTTGCGCAGCAGGAAGTGCTGCTCGAAGTCGCCCCACTCCGCCTCCGTCGCCTGTCGGAACTCGCCCTCGGGTCGCGCGCCCCGACGCCGTTCGATGAAGCCCTCGACTACGCCACCCCAGCCGAGGTCGAAGCCACCTACTATCAATCACGAGAAGCCGCCCCGGCGCTCACATAGCGATCGGAACAGAACCCAGGGCGGTTCACGCCACCCAAATCGACCGCACCCCACCCCCGCACAAAGCGCCCACTATGTCCTGAGACTCAACCGTCCACTAAGTCCTGAGACTTCACAGTGTGCAGACGCCGCTGTCTCGGCGCACAGATGCTGTCTCGCTGAGAGGGGGCGGATCAGCGGGACGGGGGCGTGCTCATCCACTCCGGGTCGATCTTGGGCAGGCGCTTCACGCGCGGGCGGCGCTTGGGCCGCTCGGGGATGAGCGCGCGCATCTCGTCGACCTTGCCCCAGCACAGCAGCCGGTCCTCGGCCTCGAGCACGAGGCGGCCGGGCGGATTCGGGATGACCGACGAGCCGCGGTGCAGCGTGAGCACCGAGATGTCGCGCTGCCACAGCCCCGACTCGCGCAGCGTCTTGCCGACGAACTCCGCATCGCCGTGCACGACGATCTCGGCCACGCCGTAGCCGGTCGAGACGGCGAGCCGCTCGCGCACGTCGATGTGCGGGAACGCCACCTGGCCCGCGATGTAGTCGATGATCGCGCCCGCCACGTCGAGCCGCGTGGCCGTCTCGATGCCCTGCAGGCCCGGCGAGGAGTTCACCTCCATGACGAGGGGGCCCTCCGCCCCCTCGAGCATGTCGACGCCCGCCACCTTGAGCCCCATGATCTGCGCCGCCCGCACGGCCGTGCGCTCGTACTCCTCATCCAGCTCGACGCGCTCGACCGAGCCGCCGCGGTGCACGTTGGAGCGGAACTCGTCGCCGCTCGCGGAGCGCCGCATCGCCGCAACGACCCGGTCGCCCACGACGAGCGCGCGGATGTCGCGGCCCCTCGACTCCTTCACGAAGCGCTGGATGAGCACGTTCTGGCGCGCGGACTGCAGCGTCTCGATGATCGCCTCGGCCACCTTGTTGTCGGGGGCCAGGATGACGCCGATCCCCTGCGTGCCCTCGATGAGCTTGATGACGACGGGGGCGCCGCCGACGCGCTCGATCGCCGGGATCACGTCGGCGCGGTCGCGCACGAACGCGGTGGCGGGCATCGCGATGCCGTGGCGGGAGAGGATCTGGTTGGCGCGCAGCTTGTCGCGCGAGTTCGAGATGCCGCCGGCGGTGTTGGGCGTGTACACGTCCATCTGCTCGAACTGCCGCACGACGGCCGTGCCGTAGTACGTGATGGAGTTGCCGATGCGCGGCACGATCGCGTCGTAGTCGCGCAGCCGCTTGCCGCGGTACTGCAGATCGGGGTCGTCTCCCGACAGGTCGATCGCGAAGCGCAGGGTGTTGAGCACCTTCACCTCGTGGCCGCGATCGAGCGCGGCGGCGCGCAGTCGCTGGGTGCTGTAGCTGCGCGGCGCGCGGGAGAGGATGGCGATTCTCACGTGGTGATTCCCAGGATTCGGACGGACGGTGCGGTTTGATGGTTGCCGTGCCCCGCTCCCATCATCCACCCTCGCGCCTCGTCGGCTGGCGCGAATGGGTAAGTCTGCCCGGAACGGGCGTGGAGTGGCTCAAGGCCAAGGTCGACACGGGCGCGCAGACCTCGTCGCTGCACGCCTTCGGGCTCAAGGAGTTCACGCGCGACGGCCAGCCGTGGGTGCGCTTCGAGGTGCACCCCTGGCAGCGCAGCTCGGCCGACGCCGTCACGCTGGAGCTTCCCGTGCACGACCGCCGCAGGGTGCGCAGCTCGTCGGGCCACTCGCAGAAGCGCTACGTCGTGCTCATGGACGTGCGCCTGCTCGATGAGGTGATCCGCGCCGAGGTCACCCTCAGCCGCCGCGACGCCATGGGCTTCCGCATGCTCATCGGGCGCGAGCTGCTGCGCAAGGGCTTCCTCGTCGACGCGCATCAGTCCTACCTGGGCGGCAGGCCGCCCAAGGCCGTGCGCCGCGCCAACCGCAGCACCGATGACGCGGAACCGCAGCAGGACGCACCCTGAACGCGGAGCCGTTCCGCAACCGATCTCCGCATCGGATCGGTATCGGTTCTCCTCGTGAGGCGGTGTGAGCCGGCCCGCGCTCGATAGCGTGGCAGCGACATCACCACAGGGGGGACTCTCATGAGCACGAACACGCCTTCGACGCCTGCCGGCTGGTACCCGAGCGAGCGCACCGGTCAGCTGCGCTACTGGGACGGCGCGCAGTGGACCGAGCACTACCAGCCCGCCGCGCCGGCACAGCCCGCACCGCCGCAGCCGGCCGCGCCGCAGCAGCCCGCGGCACAGCAGCCCGCGGCGTGGCAGCAGCCCGCGGCACAGGCGCCCGAGGCGGGCGTTCCCGGCATCCCGTCCCCCCAGCAGTTCGCCGCCACCGGCCAGCCCGCCGCGTACGGCCAGGCCCCGTCCGGCGACGTGCCCGCGGCCGCGCCCGGGTACGGGCAGGCGCCCGCCGCAGCCGGAGCACCGCACGGCCAGGCATCGGCGTACGACACCGCCGCCCCGGCGTTCGCGGGCACCGCGCCGGCCCCCGGGCGGAAGAAGGGCCTCGGCAAGGGCGCGATCGCGGGCATCGTCGCGGGCGCCGTGGTCGTCGCCGGCGCCGCCGTCTGGGGCGGCGTCGTGCTGTTCGGCGGGCTGGGCGGCGCGGGCGGCTGCCCCACCCCCGACGCGGCCCTCTTCGACGGGCTCACCGAATCCGGCGGCGCGGAGGGCGTCTCGGCGGCCGAGCTCGCCGACGCCTCCGCGCTCTCGCCGGACGAGATCCAGTCCCTGTTCGGCGACGCCTGCGTGTACACCGCGTCGGGCGAGATCGAAGGCGCGCTGGGCTCGCCCGCGACGGGCGAGATGACCATCGCGCTGAGCTCGGACGGCGCCGTCGACCCCGCGTCCGTCGCCGACACGTTCGAGGCGGCCGGATGGTCCGACCTCGGCGCGCTCGCGGCGCTCGGTGGCGAGGACACCGGCGGCATGGGCATGTGGATCGAGGGCGACATGGCCTCGCTCATCACGAGCGAGACGACGGCCATGACGATGGCGATCGGCATGGAGTTCGAGGCGGCCAAGGAGCAGATGAGCGATGAGGAGCTGCAGGAGCTCGAGTCGCGCTTCCCCGGCCTGGACTACATGCTCGTGGTGGTCACCACCAGCGAGTGACCCGGGCCCGCCCGTCACTCCTTCTTCGCCCGGCTCGGCTGGACCCGCGGCGGCTCGCCTGGCATCTTCGGGAAGTCGGGAGGGAAGGGCAGCTCGCCGAGCCCGTCGGCGAGGTCCCGCTCCCACCACTCCAGCAGGGTGTCGATCCGGGCCGGGCTCTCGTCGATCCCGGCCCACGGATCGCCGACCTCCTCGAGGCGGCGGGGCACGGTGCGGATCGTGAACTCGTGCGGCTCGAGGCCGTCCAGCTCCTCCCACGTCACCGGCGTCGACACGGTGGCCGCCGGCAGGGGGCGCGGGCTGTAGGCGCCGGCCATCGTGCGGTCGCGATTGGCCTGGTTGAAGTCCACGAAGATGCGCTCTCCGCGCTCCTCCTTCCACCAGCTCGTCGTGACGCGATCCGGCATCCGGCGCTCGAGCTCGCGGCCCGCGGCGATGACCGCGTGCCGCACGTCGAGGAACTCCCACTCCGGCACGATCGGGCAGAACACGTGCAGGCCGCGATTGCCGCTCGTCTTGAGCCACGGCTCCAGTCCCGCCTCGTGCAGCACCTCGCGCAGGCCGTGGGCGGCCCGCACGGCGTCGGCGAAGTCGGTGCCCGGCTGCGGGTCGAGGTCGATGCGCAGCTCGACCGGCCGGTCCGTGTCGCTCGCCCGCGAGGCCCAGGGATGGAACACGACGGTGTTCATCTGCGCCGCCCACACGACGGCGGCCGGTTCGGTGAGCACCAGCTGCGGGTGACGGCGGCCGCTGTTGTACGTGACGGTGACCGCCTCGACGTAGTCGGGCGCGCCCTTGGGCGGGTTCTTGGAGAAGAAGCTCTCGCCCTCGATCGACTCGGGGAAGCGCTCCAGCGACACCGGCCGCCCGCCGTTGTGGGCGAGGAACGGATCGGCCACGGCGATGAGGTACTCCGCCAGCTCGCGCTTGGTGATGCCCGCCTCGGGCCACAGCACGCGGCCGGGGCTCGACAGCGAGACCTCCCGCCCGCCGGCCTCCAGTGTGATCCGCTCCGACGCCATGCCCCGAGGCTAGGGGTCGGGCCCGCGCCGGCGAAAGGGCTTGACGCCGGGGTCAGTCGGCCAGGGCCAGAACCGGGGCGAGCTCCTCGCGCGTGAGGGTCATGAGCGGACCGGCGGGATCGATGATGATGCCGCCCACCTGCGGGTTGTCGCGCAGGGCCCGCGCGATCTTCTCGACGGCCAGGGGCAGCGCCTTCTCGTCGCGGCCGAGCGCCGCGATCTCGAGCGGGTGCGAGAACACCTGCAGCAGCCGGGTGCCGTCGGCCAGGCGCGCCTCCGCGATCCCGAGCTTCTCGCTGTCGTTCTGCGAGGGCCCGACCGCCACCCACAACGGCGGGCGCTCCGCCAGCAGGGTGGCGAGACGGTGCGGCGTGTCGGCCTGCCGCGGCTCGGCGAGCAGCGACTTGACGCGCGCCTGCGGATCGGCCTCGGCGAAGGCCTTCTCGAGCACCTGGCGGGGCAATACGGCGCGGCGCGGCGACTGGTTGTCGAGGATGAGGCCCGCGTAGGTGCCCTCGAGCAGGTGCCGCACCAGCGCGGCGACCGGCTGGCCGATCGCGGAGGTCTGCGTGTCGCCGTCGGCCGTGACGGCCTCGCGCAGCGCGCGGCCCGAGCTGTAGGCGAGCATGTAGTCCTTGTCGCCGGCGTGCGCGACACCGAAGGTGATCTGCCCACCGTCGGCGAGCTGCTGACGCGCGTCGCCCTGCACGCGCAGGTAGAGGTTGCCCTGCATCGCCTGGCGGACGACGCCCAGCACCTGGGCGCCCGAGGGCTTGTCGGGCAGCGCCGCGAGCGCGTCGCGCACGAGCGCGTTGTCGCGCAGGCCGGGCACGGTCTCGTGCTCCGTCGGCGGCGCCGCGGGCGCGAACGGCAACCCGGGGCGCGCGTTCGAGCGGGGCGTGGCCTGCATGCGAATGCGCGGGTCGGCCGCGGCGCGCGCGACGAACGGATCGGCGCGCGGGCTGCCGTCGCGGGGCGCGGGCGGCTCGACGGGGGCGCCGGTGCCGCCGAGTCCCGTGAACGACGACATCGAGATGCTCACGTTCGGGGTGTCCGCGGGGGCCGGTGGGGCGTCGGCGGGGGCCAGGGACGCGTCGGCGGCCGACCGCGCGGCGTCGCCCTCCGGGCGTTCCGTCTCGCTCGCCTCGACCGCCTCGTCCTTCCTCGGGTCGCGGTCGTCCTTCTTCTTGCGTGAGAACAGGCCCATGCGCCCAGCGTACGTGGCATGGGTGACGCGCGCGGCGCGCTCCCCGCCGCCTCAGAGCTTCGCGATGGGCGCGACCTTGATGAGCAGCTTCTTCGCCCCGGCCGTGTCGAACCGCACGTGGGCGATGCGCTTGGCGCCCTCGCCCGTGACGGCGTCGACGCGCCCCTCGCCGAAGTCGTCGTGCCGGATGCGGTCGCCGGGCGCCAGCTCGAGGTCGCCGTTGTCGCGCACCTTGTTCGTGACGAGCCCGGGGAACCGATCCATCGCCGTGGACTTCGGCTTCAGCCCGCCGCCGGCCGGCAGCGGCTTCGCGCCCCACCGGTCCCCACCGGTGGGGCGGCGCGCGTTCAGCGCGCGCGACTGCGTGCCGCCGCGCCCGTTCACGTCGCCGGGCGACTGGCGCCAGTCGATGAGGTGGGCCGGGATCTCCTGCAGGAACCGACTGGGCATCGCCACCGACACCTCGCCGAACTGCGCGCGCGTCATCGCCAGCGACAGGTACAGCCGCTTGCGGGCGCGCGTGATGCCGACGTAGAACAGGCGCCGCTCCTCCTGCGGCCCGCCCGGCTCGCCGGCCGAGATCCGGTGCGGGATGAGGTCCTCCTCCACGCCCGTGAGGAACACGTGGTCGAACTCGAGGCCCTTGGCCGTGTGCAGCGTCATGAGCGACACCGATCCGGACTCGTCGTCGAGGTCGTCGCTGTCGGCCACGAGCGCGACCTCGGTGAGGAAGTCGAGCAGCGTGCCCTCGGGGTTGTTGCGCGCGAACTCGCGCGTCACGGCCACGAGCTCGTCGAGGTTCTCGACGCGGGCCTCGTCCTGCGGGTCGCGCGAGGCGCGCAGCGCGTCGTAGTAGCCCGACTTGTTCAGCAGCAGCTGCAACCCCTCGGTCACCGCCGTGGGCGGTGCCGCCTCGCCCGAGGCGGGCAGCATGATCTCGGTCGCCTCGCGCAGCACGGCGTCGAGGTGGGCGATCGCGGCCTGCAGCTTGGGCCCCACGCCCAGCTCCGCCGCGTTCGAGAGGGCGTCGCGGAACGTGATGTCGTGGTCGGCGGCGAACTGCGCGATCCCCGTCTCGGTGACCCCGCCGATGCCGCGCTTGGGCTTGTTCAGGATGCGCCGCACGGCCATCTCGTCGGCGGGGTTCGCCACGGCGACGAGGTACGCCAGCGCGTCCTTGATCTCGGCGCGCTCGTAGAACTTGGTGCCGCCCATGATCTTGTAGGGCACGGCGGCGCGGATGAAGATCTCCTCGAGCGCGCGGGACTGCGAGTTGGTGCGGTAGAACACCGCGATGTCGCCGTAGGCGGCGCCGGCGCGGTGCAGCGCCTCGATCTCGTCGGCGACGAACTGCGCCTCGTCGTGCTGCGAGTACCCCGTGAAGCCGACGACCTTCTCGCCCGTGCCGGCGTCGGTCCACAGGCTCTTCGCCTTGCGGTCGAAGTTGTTCGCGATCACCGCATTGGCCGCGTCGAGGATGTTCTGGGTCGAGCGGTAGTTCTGCTCGAGCAGCACCACCTTGGCGCCGGGGAAGTCGCGCTCGAACTCGCTGATGTTGCGGATGTCGGCGCCGCGGAACGCGTAGATCGACTGATCCGAGTCGCCCACCACCGTGAGCGACGCCGCCTCTCCCTCGTCCATGAGCGCGAGCATGCCGCCCCCGACGTCCTGCGACGACTGGATCGGGCGCGTGAGCTCATGGATGAGCGCGTACTGCGCGTGGTTCGTGTCCTGGTACTCGTCGACGAGGATGTGCCGGAACCGCTTGCGGTAGACGTCGGCCACCTGTGGGAAGGCGCGGAACAGGTACACCGTCTGCGCGATGAGGTCGTCGAAGTCGAACGCGTTGGCCCGGCGCAGCTGCCGCTCGTAGTCGCGGAAGACGTCGATGAACACGCGCTCGGCGGGATCGTCGTGGCTCACCGTGCGGGCGTACGCGTCGGCGTCGGACAGCTCGTTCTTGAGCTTCGAGATCTTCGACTGCACCGCGGCGGGGGTCAGGCCGAGCGCGTCGGCCTCGTGCTCCTTGACGAGCCGCTTGATGAGGGCGCGCGAGTCGCCCGAGTCGTAGATCGTGAACGCCTTCGTGAAGCCGAACTGCTCGGCCTCGCGGCGCAGGATGCGCACGCACGCCGAGTGGAACGTCGAGATCCACATGCCGCGGGCGCTGTCGCCCACCAGCTGCTCGACGCGCTCGCGCATCTCCTGCGCGGCCTTGTTCGTGAACGTGATGGCGAGGATCTGCGACGGCCACGCCTCGCGCGAGCGCAGCAGCGACGCGATGCGGCGGGTCAGCACGCTCGTCTTGCCCGATCCCGCACCCGCGACGATGAGCAGCGCGGGTCCGCGGTACTCCACCGCCTCGCGCTGCTGCGGGTTGAGGCCGTCCAGCAGCGGGTCGCCGGCCGGGCCGGATCCGCGAACGATGAGGGGCGAGGAGGCGTCTGACATGTCCCCTCAAGTCTAGGTTCGGGCACCGACGCAGCCGCCCGCGGCGCCGAATCCGGCGCACGGCCGGCACCTCGCGACCCCGGGGAAGCCGCGCGCGGCCGGGATACCACCCGATTCACGGGTTGCGGCATATCGCGGGGCGATACCGTCGAGGGATGAGCACGCGCATGCCGCCGGCGATGGGTCCGCTGGAGCCCGAAACCCAGCGTCTGGGCGACGCCGTGTTCGAGCGGATCGGCGATGCGATCGTCGAGGGGCGCCTGCAGCCGGGCGAGCGGATCCGCGATGTCGACATCGCCGCGGAGCTCGGCGTCTCGCGCATGCCGGTGCGCGAGGCGCTGCAGCGGCTGGAGCGACTCGGCCTCGTGGAGATGTCCGCCAGCCGGTTCACGCGCGTCACCGAGATCTCCGGAGAGGACGTCGACGCGGCGATGGAGTACCTCGGCTATCAGGTGGGCATCGCGGTGCGGATGGCGGCGCGCATGCCCGATGAGGAGCTGCGGCAGACGGTCGACCTCGCTCGCGAGACCGCGTCCCTGTGCCGGTCCACGCCGTCCGCCGACTCCATCGAACCGCCGCTCGAATCCGTGTTCGCGATCTACGACGCGGCCGGCGCCCTGTACTCCCGCCTGGTCGACTGCTGCGGCAATCCCGTGTTCATGCGCGCCTACCGCGACGCGTGGATCGTCCTGCGGCGCGCCCAGCGCGGCAGGCCGCGCCTCATCCAGACGCCCTCGGCGATCGCCGAGGCGTTCGACCGTCTGGCGGACGCGCTCGAGCGGCGCGACGCGTCCGGCTCGGAGGGGATCATCCGGAGCGTCTTCCGCCTGGACGACGCTCCCACGCCCGCCGGCTGAGCGCGCGGATCAGCGGAAGAACGCGACGCCGAGATCCGTGTGGTCGACGAAGACGCCGTCCACACCGCTGTCGCGGATGATCCGCCACTCGGCCTCGTAGTCGCCGAACGCCGCCTTCCCCCCGCCGGAGCGGAACTCGCCCACGAGGAACGCGTTCTCCGGTCGGCAGGTCCACGTGTACACGCGCAGACCGCGCGCGTGCGCGTCGGCGACGACGGACGAGGGCCCCGTGGCGCGCCCGCGCCGGTCCGGCGCGAGGATCATCCTCTTGTCCACGCTGATGCCGTCCACCCGCCCCACCAGGCGGTCCAGTCCCTCCGGGCGTGCCGTCGCCGCGTACGTCGGCGCGTCCGCGCCGTGCGCCGCGACGAGGTCGGCCGGGCTGCCCTTCGCCTCGAGCAGGTAGACGAACGACGCCGTGAGCCCGGCCTCGCGCAGGCGCGTGAGCACCGTGGATTCGAACGACTCCACCACGAGCGGCCGGCGCCCGTCGTCCCAGCCCGCGGCGCGCAGGTCGCGGAGGATGAGCGGCACGAGGTCGAGCCCGACGGAGGTGAAGTACGTGGCGTGCTTCACCTCGAGCACGACCGCGATCTCCCGGCCGTGCGCGAGCGAGGCGCGTGCGGTCAGCTCGAGCAGGTCGGTGAGGCGCAGCATCGGCTGCGAGTCGTCGAAGCTCGCGCTCGCGGGGCGCAGCTGCGGGATGCGCTCCCGGCACCGCAGCGTCGCCAGCTCCCCCCACGTGAAGTCCTCGGTGAACCAGCCCGTCAGCCGCGCGCCGTCCACCGTCTTCGTGGTGCGGCGATCCGCGAACTCGGGGCGGTCCGCCACGTCTGTGGTGCCCGAGATCTCGTTCTCGTGCCGCACCACGAGCACGCCGTCGCGCGTGGCGACGACGTCGGGCTCGACGGCGTCGCAGCCCATCTCGAACGCCAGCTCGTACGCCGACGGCGAGTGCTCGGGCCGGTACCCGGACGCGCCGCGGTGCGCGACGACGAGCGGCGGACGAGGCGACATGGTCCCCAGGCTAATCCGGGCGCCTCCGCGCGCGGGCGCCGCGGAGAAGCGCGCGGTGGGGAAAACCCCCGAAGCCCGTTGCGCCGTGGGCGAAATCCCCGAAGCCCCAGGCGCGCCATAGGGATCGCCATTACTGTGGAAGGAAGGCGCCGCGGCCGGCGCCGAACGAGACCTTGGAGTGTGACCGATCATGGCCAGCCCCGGATTCAACAACCCCGTGTTCCAGGCGCCGCAGTCGCGGCAGGGCGGTTACGGAACGCCCCTGCAGCCGCCCGTGGCGCAGCAGCAGCCGAACGCCGGCGCCGTGCAGGCCGGGCAGTTCTCGCACATGGGCGTGGACGCCGCCGCCCAGGCCCGTATGGAGGGCGCGTACGCCGCCCCCACCGCCGGCTCGCTCGAGACCGGACGCATGACCGTCGAGGACACCGTCATCAAGACGGTCGTGCTCTTCGGCGCGATGCTCGTGTTCGCCGCCATCGGCTGGGTGTGGACGCTCGGCGGCAGCCTCAACCCGCAGGCCGTCGGCGCCGTGAGCTTCGTGCCGTGGATCGTGGGCGCGCTCGGCGGCTTCGTGCTCGGACTCGTCAACTCGTTCAAGAAGCAGCCCAGCGTCCCGCTCATCTTCGCGTACGCCGCGTTCGAGGGCCTCTTCGTCGGCGGCATCTCGGCGTTCTTCGAGGCCATCTGGCCGGGCATCGTCTTCCAGGCGACGCTCGCGACCGTCTCCGTCGTCGGCGTCACGCTCGCTCTCTTCGCGAGCGGCAAGGTCCGCGCCTCGGCGAAGGCGACGAAGATCTTCATGATCGCGATGATCGGCTACCTGGTCTTCTCGCTGCTCAACGTCGTCCTGATGTGGACCGGCGTGAACACCGACCCGTGGGGCCTGCGCTCGGCTGAGTTCATGGGCATCCCGCTCGGCCTCATCATCGGCATCCTCGTCGTCTTCATGGCGGCGTACTCGCTCGTGCTGGACTTCGACATGATCCAGCAGGGCGTGCGCAACGGCGCCCCCCGCAAGTACGGCTGGATGGGCGCCTTCGGCATCATGGTCACCGTCGTGTGGCTGTACATCGAGATCCTGCGCATCATCGCGATCCTGCGCGGCAACGACTGAGTCGCCGCTCTCCGCGAAGGCCGTCCCCTCGGGGGCGGCCTTCGTCGTCTCCGGGATCCGCCGAGGGCTGATCCGCCCGGGGCGGATTCCCGCACGCGGCCGGCGCGGGCGGCGCACGCTGGGCACATGGCAGAAGACAGCACCGTCCCCCGGTTCACCGCAGACGCCCGGCGCGAGCTCTATCACCACCGCGTGCTCGTGCTCGACGGTCCGCTCGACGACGACAACGGCACCCTGCTCGCCACGCAGCTGGTGGCGCTGGCGGCCGAGGATCCGGCCGGCGACATCGCCCTGTGGATCCACTCCCCCGGCGGCTCCGTGCCGTCGATGCTCGCGATCCGCGACGTCATGCGGCTCGTGCCGTGCGACGTGGCGACGCTCGACCTGGGCATGGCCTACAGCGCGGGGCAGTTCCTACTCTCGGCGGGCGCGAGGGGCAAGCGGCGCGCGCTGCCGCACGCCAAGGTGCTGCTGCACCAGGGCTCGGCGGGCATCGGCGGCACCGCCGTGGACGTGGAGGTGCAGGCCGAGGACCTGCGCCAGATGCGCGACACCGTGCTGGGCCTGATCGCGGAGGACACGGGGCAGCCGGTGGAGCGCGTGTTCGAGGACTCGCTGCACGACCACTGGTACTCGGCGCAGGAGGCGCTCGAGTACGGCTTCATCGACGCGATCGTGAGCGACTTCGACGACATCATGCCGCGCCGGCGGCGGCCCCTCGGGCTCGGGGCGGATCTCGGCGCCAACGACGAGGAGGGCGCCCGATGAGCGGCTACACGATCCCCAACGTGATCACGCGCGACGCCCGCGGCGAGCGGATCATGGACGTCTACTCGCACCTGCTGAGCGAGCGGGTCGTCTACCTCGGCACGTGCATCGACGCCGGCGTGGCCAACGCGCTCATCGCGCAGCTGCTGCACCTCGAGGCCGACGGGCCCGACCGCGAGGTGCAGCTCTACATCAACTGCGAGGGCGGCGACCCGGCGGCCGCGCTGGGGGTGTACGACACGATCCGGTACATCCGGCCCGACGTCGCGACGACGTGCGTGGGCCAGGCGGTGGGCGTGGGGGCGATGCTGCTGGCGGCGGGCGCCGCGGGCAAGCGGGCCGTGCTGCCCCACGCGCGCGTCGTGCTGCATCAGCCGGCGGCGCAGAGCCGCGGCGCCGTGCCCGATCTCATCGTCCACGCCGACGAGCTCGTGCGGGTGCGCGGCGACCTCGAGCGGATCCTGGCGCACCACACGGGGCGCGAGGCGGCCGAGCTGCGCCGCGACACCGACCACGACCGCGTCTTCACGGCGGCCGGTGCCGTGGCGTACGGGCTGGCCGACCGCGTGCTGGAGCCGCGCGCGTGAGGCGCGGGCCGGCCCGGCTCGGGCGGAGAGCGCGGCTCAGGCGGCGAGCGCGAGGACCGCTCGGGTCGGCGCCGCGGCGCGGGCCGGGGCGGCGGGCGCGGCCGCCGGGGCCGTCGCACGCAGCTGATCGGCGACGCCGCTGGTCAGATCGAGCAGCGAGCCGCCCAGCGCACCGACGACGGCCGAGAGGATCTCGCTCGAGGGCTCCTTGAGCCCGCGCTCGACCTCCGACAGGTACTGCACCGAGACGCCCGCCCGCGCGGCGACGTCGGCGAGCGTCTCGCCGCGCTCATGGCGTCGGCGGCGCAGCTGCTCCCCCACCAGATGGCGCCACAGCGGATCGATCCGCGGGGCGCGGCGGGCATCGGGGGCAGGGAACGGGATCGGCTCGGCCATGTCCACACGGTAGGCGGCGCCGCGCGGCCCGCACAGCCCGTTCCGCTCACGGCAGAACGGCGGATCCCGCTCAGCGCCGCGGCGGTCCCGAAAGCGCGGCGCGCACGGCGTCGCCGAACGCCCGCAGCGACGGCTCGAAGCCCTGCGCCTCGGCCGAGGCGTAGGCCTCCTCCTCGAGGGCGGCGCGGTCCGGAGCCGTGAGGATCGCGCGGAGGGCACCGGCGAGCGCGGGGATGTCGCCGTCCGGCACGACCGTGCCGCCGCCGTGGGCGAGCATGTCGCGCGGGCCGTACGGAATGTCGTAGGCGACGACGGGCACGCCGTGCGCGAGGGCCTCGACGACGACGAGGCCCTGCGCCTCGTTCGTGCTCGTGAGCAGCAGCGCCTGCGCGCGGCCGAGCGCCGGCAGCGGGTCGGGGTCGTAGCCGTGCCACGTCACGGCGTCGGCGATGCCGAGCTCCGCCGCGAGCGCCTCCAGCATCTCGCGCTCGGGCCCGTCGCCGTGCACGTGCAGGTGCGCGTGCGGCACGTCCGCGCGGACGAGGGCGAGCGCGCGCAGCGCGTGGTCGACGCGCTTGCGCGGCGACAGCGAGTTGAGCATCGCCACGCGGCCGGGCTCGCGCGGCTCGTCCGAGCGCGTGACCGGCGGCGCGGGATGCGGCGCCACGAACGAGCGGGCGACGTCCGGCCCGAAGCGCCGCTCCACGTCGGCGCGCTGGCTGGGCGTCAGCCACGTGACGGCGTCGTATCGGTGGGCGGTGCCGAGCCAGCTCGCCCAGGCGTCGGCCATCGGCGCGTCCCAGGTGTGCGGGGGCAGGGTGTGGTTGGCGTGCGTCTCGTGCACGATCCGCAGGTCGGCGTCGAGCGCCGGGGCGGCGTCGGCGACGAGCACCTCGCCGATCTGTCGCGCCTCGCACACGACCACGGGCACGAGGCCGGTCGCGGTCGCCGCCTCGCGCGCCATCCGGTTGAGCCACACCCGGTACAGCGCGCCGAAGCCCGGCAGCCAGCCGGCGGGCTCCCCCGCATCGTCGTACACGGTGACGGCCGCGTCGCTGCGCATCCAGGCGGGGTCGCCCGTCACGACCGGCAGCCCCACCAGCGGCGCGCCCGCGTCGTCGCGCACGAGATTCTCGGCGAAACCGGACTCCGGTGCCGGCAGCGGCCGCGCGGCCCCGAGCAGCCAGGACCGGTCGGCGCGCAGGTCGTCGTACACATTGCGGAACGCGCGGCCGTCGTCGATGAGGCCCCGCCGCGCCCACTCGTCCCGGATCCGGTCGTTCCCCTCCCGCGTCGCGACGTTGACGGTGAGCACGAGCGACTCCCCGCCGGCCCACCGCAGGTCGCGCGCGCGCCGCATCACGGCGACGGCGAACCCGGCGTCGAGCCGCGGATCCACCCGCCCGGCCACGAGCAGGTACACGGCCGGCGGCACGAGATCGTTCACGCCCCCATCCTCTCCCGCGAGACAGCTTTCCCGCGCCGAGACAGCGTCGTCACGCCGCTGTCTCGGCGCACAGTTGCCGTCTCGCCGAGTCAGCGACGCGGGAGGGTCACTCCCACTCGATGGTCCCCGGGGGCTTGGAGGTCACGTCGAGCACGACGCGGTTGACCTCGCTCACCTCGTTCGTGATGCGGTTGGAGATCTTCGAGAGCACGTCGTACGGCAGGCGCGTCCAGTCCGCCGTCATGGCGTCCTCGCTCGACACCGGACGCAGCACGATCGGGTGGCCGTAGGTGCGGCCGTCGCCCTGCACGCCCACGCTGCGCACGTCGGCGAGCAGCACGACCGGGCACTGCCAGATCTCGCCGTCGAGGCCCGCCTTCGTCAGCTCCTCGCGGGCGATGGCGTCGGCCTCGCGCAGGATCTCGAGACGCTCGCGCGTGACCTCGCCGATGATCCGGATGCCCAGGCCCGGGCCGGGGAACGGCTGGCGGCCGACGATCGCCTCGGGGATGCCCAGCTCGCGGCCGATCGCCCGGACCTCGTCCTTGAACAGCGTGCGCAGCGGCTCGATGAGCTCGAAGTCGAGGTCCTCGGGCAGCCCGCCCACGTTGTGGTGGCTCTTGATGTTGGCGGTGCCGGCACCGCCGCCCGACTCGACGACGTCCGGGTAGAGCGTGCCCTGCACGAGGAACCGGATCGGCTCGCCCTCGGCCTTCGCCTCGGCCACGAGGTCGCGCTGCACCTGCTCGAACGCGCGGATGAACTCGCGCCCGATGATCTTGCGCTTCTCCTCGGGATCCGTCACGCCGGCCAGGTGGCCGAGGAACGTGTCGGCGGCGTCGACGGTGATGAGCCGCACGCCCGTGGACCCGACGTAGTCCTTCTCCACCTGCTCGCGCTCGCCCTTGCGCAGCAGGCCGTGGTCCACGAAGACGGCGGTGAGCTGGTCGCCGACGGCGCGGTGGACGAGCGCGGTCGAGACCGCGGAGTCCACGCCGCCCGAGAGCGCGGAGATGACGCGGGCCGATCCGACCTGCTCGCGGATGCGCGCCACCTGCTCCTCGATGACGTTGCCGCTGTTCCAGTCGGCGGGCAGGCCCGCGGCCTTGTGCAGGAAGTTCTCGATCACCTTCTGGCCGAAGTCGGAGTGCTTCACCTCGGGGTGCCACTGCACGCCGTAGAGGCAGGCGTCCGCGTTGCCGAAGGCGGCCACGGGCGTCGCGGCGGTCGAGGCGAGCACCTCGAAGCCCTCGGGCGCCTGGCGCACCTGGTCGCCGTGGCTCATCCACACGTTCTGCGCGGCCGGCTGCCCGCCGAGCAGCACGCCGCCGTCGCCGACGAGGGTCGCGTCGGTGGCGCCGTACTCGCGCAGCCCGGTGTTGGCGACCTCGCCGCCGAGGGCCTGCGCCATCACCTGGAAGCCGTAGCAGATGCCCAGGGTGGGGATGCCGAGGTCGAAGATGGAGGCGTCGAAGCTCGGCGCCCCCTCGGCGTAGACCGACGACGGCCCGCCGGAGAGGATCAGGGCGACGGGGTTCCTCGCCTCGACCTCCGCCCGCGTGATCGTGTGCGGCACGAGCTCGCTGAACACGCCGGCCTCGCGCACGCGGCGTGCGATCAGCTGCGCGTACTGCGCGCCGAAGTCGACGACCAGGACCGGTCGCTGGGCGGTGTCGGCGCTCATCGGCCGGCCTCCTCGGGGGTTGCGGACGCCGTGGCGCCCTCGGTCGCGGCGGCCTTGGCCGCGCGCTTCTCGGCAGCACGCTGCTCGCGCTCGGCGAGGTAGCGCTTCACGTCACGGGCGACGATGCCCTCCATCACGAACGACAGGAACGGCACGACGCCGCCGCCGGCGAGCATGAGGAAGCGGCCGAAGCCCCAGCGCATCAGGCTCCACAGGCGGAAGCAGGCGAACAGGTACACGACGTAGAACCAGCCGTGCACGATGAGGATCCCGAGCGACAGGTTGATGCCGTCGCCCGTGGAGACGATGTCGCAGCCGCCGGCGCCCATCGCGAACTGCGAGTACCAGAGGCAGTCGGCGCTGGGCAGTACCTCGGCGAACCAGAGGAAGCCGCCCGATCCGCCCAGGAAGAGCTCCACGTGCAGGGGCGTGTACTTCAGGATCATCTCGGCGACGAGCAGCAGCAGGCCGATGCCGGTGATCACCGAGCAGATCTGATAGAACCGCAGCGCGCCTCGGATTTTGGGGAACGAAGCGAGCCGGGGTTGCGCCATGCACCCATTCTAGGCGGGCGAGCCTGGGCCTCCGCCGCCCGCCGATCGGCGCCGGAGCGGCGGCACAAGCGGCGCCGCTAGAGATCGTCCTCGTCGTCGAGCGCGTCGGGGTCGACGCCCTCGATCTGCTCGAGCTCGCGCTCCCACGCGTCGCGCGCGAGGCGGTACCAGAGGTAGAACGCGAAGCCCGCGAACACGGCCCACTCGATCGCGTAGAAGATGTTGAGCCAGTTGATCGGGCTGCCCAGCTCCGGCGCCGGCGACGAGATCGCCTCGAGCCCCGCGTCGCCGATGCCACCGGTCGGATCCGCCGAGGTCAGGTACGGGCGGTACACATCGCCCGTCACCTCGCCCCACTGCCCCAGCAGCGCGGCCGGCGACATGCGCGTCATCTCGTAGGGATCGTCGCCCGTGGCGACCGCGGGGCCCTCGTCGGAGATGATGCGGCCCGTGAGCTCGACCGTCGCGCCGGCGTCGGCCAGGGCGGCCAGCTCGACGGCCGCATCCTCGGCACGCTCGCGGGAGGCGGTCCAGCCGATCGCGACCGCGAGCGACGATTCGTCCTCGAGCTGCAGGCGACCGGTGACCCAGTACCCCTCGACGTCGTCGTTGAAGCGCGACGACACGAGGAGGAAGTCGTCCGGATCCCAGGTGCCGGCGACCGCCACGCGCTGACCGACGAGCGGCTCCTCGAGGTAGGCGCCCGGCTGGACGACCTCGTCGATCGGCAGGACCTCCTCCGTGGCGCCGGGCTCGGGCGGATCGGTGTCGATCGCGCTCGAGAGCTGCCACTGGCCGAGCCACGCGAACACCCCGGCGACGACGAGGCACAGCGCGAGCATCGCGAGCCAGCGCGGCCGCAGCATGACCTCACGCAGCGTCGGCGGGAAGTCCAGAGCCTCCTGCGGCTCCGGCGACGGCGTCTGATCGCTCGCTTCGCTCGCCTCACGCAGCGTCGGCGGGAAGTCCAGAGCCTCCGGCGACTCCGGCGACGGCTCGGACGACGGGTCTGTCATCCGCATCAATACGGCGCGACGACCACGTCGACGCGCTGGAACTCCTTGAGGTCGGAGTAACCCGTGGTCGCCATGGACTTGCGCAGCGCGCCGATCAGGTTGGTGGTGCCGTCGGCCACGGGCGCGGGGCCGTACAGGATCTCCTCGAGGGCCGCGATGCGGTCCACGCGCACCCGGCGGCCGCGCGGCAGCTTCGGGTGGTGCGCCTCGGGCCCCCAGTGGTAGCCCTGGCCCGGCGCATCGGTGGCGCGGGCCAGCGCGACGCCGAGCATGACGGCGTCGGCGCCCATCGCGAGCGCCTTGACGATATCGCCGGAGGTGCCGACGCCGCCGTCGGCGATGACGTGCACGTAGCGCCCGCCCGACTCGTCGAGGTAGTCGCGGCGCGCGCCGGCGACGTCGGCGACGGCCGTCGCCATGGGCGCGTGGATGCCGAGGGTCGCGCGGGTCGTCGACGCCGCTCCCCCGCCGAAGCCGACGAGCACGCCCGCCGCGCCCGTGCGCATGAGGTGCAGCGCCGCCGTGTACGTGCTCGCCCCGCCGACGATGACCGGCACGTCGAGGTCGTAGATGAACTTCTTGAGGTTCAGCGGCTCGGCCACGCTCGAGACGTGCTCGGCCGAGACGGTCGTGCCGCGGATGACGAAGAGGTCCACGCCGGCGGCGACGACGGTCTCGTACAGCTCCTGCGTGCGCTGCGGCGTGAGCGAGCCGGCCACCGTCACGCCGGCCGCGCGGATCTCCTCGAGGCGGGCGCGCACGAGCTCGGGCTTGATCGGCTCGGCGTACATCTGCTGCATGCGGCTGGTGGCCACCTGATCCGGCAGCGAGGCGATCTCGTCGAGCAGCGGCTGCGGATCCTCGTACCGGGTCCACAGCCCCTCGAGGTCGAGCACGCCGAGGGCGCCGAGCTGGCCGAGCATGATCGCGGTGCGCGGGCTCACGACGGAGTCCATCGGAGCGCCGAGCACCGGGATGTCGAACTGGAAGGCGTCGATCGCCCAGGCGGTCGACACGTCCTCGGGGTTGCGTGTGCGCCGCGACGGCACCACGGCGATGTCGTCGAACGAGTACGCCCGACGAGCGCGCTTGGCGCGGCCCAGCTCGATCTCCATGCTCACCCGCTCAGCCTACCCGCCGCCGTTCCGCGCCCGCCCGGAGGCCGCGGGCTCAGGCGCCGAGGGTGCCGAGGTAGAGCTCGGTCACCTTCGGGTCGCTGAGCAGGTCGCGGCCCGTGCCGGTGTAGGCGTCGCGGCCCTGGTCGAGCACGTAGCCGCGGTCGCAGATCTGCAGGCAGCGACGCGCGTTCTGCTCCACCATGATGCACGTCACGCCGGCCTTGTTGATCTCCGAGACGCGGATGAACGCCTCGTCCTGCCGGACCGGCGAGAGGCCGGCGGAGGGCTCGTCGAGCAGCAGCACCTTCGGATCCATCATGAGCGCGCGGCCCATGGCCACCATCTGCCGCTCGCCGCCGGACAGGCCCGAGGCCCGCTTCTTCAGCCCGGCGCCCTTCGCGAGGTCGGGGAAGATGCTCATGACGAAGTCGACGCGCTCGTCGAACATCTTCGGCTTCTGGTAGGCGCCCATCTGCAGGTTCTCGGCGATGCTGAGCGACGGGAAGACGTTGTTCGTCTGCGGGATGAAGCCCACGCCCTTCGCGACGAGCTTGTCGGCCTTCAGCCCCGTGATGTCCTCTCCCGCGAGCATGACGCGGCCGCCGCGGATCTTCACCTGGCCGAAGATCGCCTTCAACAACGTGGACTTGCCGGCGCCGTTCGGTCCGATGATCCCGATCAGCTCGCCCTGGTGGGCCGTGAGCGTCGCGCCGTTGAGGATGTTCACGCCGGGCAGGTAGCCCGCGTGCACGTCGTCGACCAGCACGACGGGGGTCTGCTCCGCGGTCACTTCTCGTCCTCCTTCTCGGCCTCGGCCTCGATCTCCGCGACCGTGACGTACGCGGAGGCCTCCGCATCCGTCGTCGGATCGGCCTCCACGACGGGGATGCGCCCGGTGACGACCCCCAGGTCCAGCTCCTGGTGGGCGCCGAGGTAGGCGTCGACCACGGCGGGGTTCTTCATGACCTCGTCGGGGGCGCCCTCGGCCACGACCTTGCCCTCGGCCATCACGATCACCCAGTCGGCGATGTGGCGGACCATGTGCATGTCGTGCTCGACGAACAGCACGGTCATCCCCTCCTCCTTGAGGTCGAGGATGTGGTCGAGCAGCGACTGGGTGAGGGCCGGGTTCACGCCCGCCATGGGCTCGTCGAGCATGACGAGCGTGGGGTCGGTCATGAGGGCGCGCGCCATCTCGAGCAGCTTCTTCTGCCCGCCCGAGAGTCCGGCGGCCAGGTCGTCGCGCTTGGCGTCGAGCTTGAACTTGACGAGGAGCTCCTCGGCCCGCCGCTCGATCGCCTCGTCCTGCGAGCGCCACAGCGCCGGGATCAGGCTGTGCCAGAACCGCTCGCCCGCCTGACCCGTGGCGCCGAGCTTCATGTTGTCCATCACGCTCAGGCGGCCGAGCGCCTTCGTGAGCTGGAACGTGCGCACCAGGCCCATCCGCGCCACCTTGTGCGCGGGCACCCTGGCCAGGTTGCGCCCGTCGAACGACCACGTGCCCGCGTTCGGGCGGTCGAAGCCCGTGAGCAGGTTGAACAGCGTCGTCTTGCCGGCGCCGTTGGGGCCGATCAGCGCCGTGATGACGCCGCGCGGGATCTCGAGGTGCTCCACGTCGACGGCGGTGAGGCCCCCGAAGGTCCGCGTCACGCCGTCGGCGACGATGATCGGATCGGTCTTCTTGACGCCGGGCGCGACCTCGCCGATGTGCAGGTTCGTCGTCTTCGGCCGCTGCACGGGGGCCGTCGCCGGCCGCGGCTCCTGCGGGCTGTTCTCAACGGACAAAGGTCAGCTCCTTCTTGTCGCCGAGGATGCCCTGCGGCATGAAGATCACCAGCAGCATGAGCGCCACCCCCACGAGGATGAACCGCAGCGTGCCCGCCTGGGTGGACGACATGAACGGCAGCACGCCGGCGTCGACGAGGGCGGGCAGGAAGTTGGCGAGGAAGGTCTGGATCACCCAGAAGATGAGCGAGCCGAGCACGGGGCCGAACACCGTGGCGGCGCCGCCGAGCAGCAGCGCGGTCCACACGAAGAACGTCAGCGATGTCACGTACACGCCGGGGGCGACCGCCGCCGGCAGCGCGTAGACGACGCCTCCGGCCGCCATGATCACGCCGCCGAGCACGAGCGACTGCATCTTGTACGAGAACACGTTCTTGCCGAGGGAGCGGATCGCCTCCTCGTCCTCGCGGATGCCCTTCATGACGCGCCCCCACGGGCTGCGGGTGAGCATCCACACGACGAGCACGCCGAACGCCAGCGTGAGCAGGCCCATGATTCGCACCCACCAGCCGGTCTCGTTGTAGGTCCACGGCCCGAAGCCGTAGGTGCCCGGCGGGATGGGGTTCGACTCGCGGAAGCTGCCGTGGTAGCCGGCCAGGCCGTCGGCCGATCCCGTGACGTCCTCGAACTGCGTCGTGAGGAACAGCAGGCGCAGCACCTCGGCCGCGGCGATCGTCGCGATGGCCAGGTAGTCGCCGCGCAGCCGCAGCGTCGGGATGCCCAGGATGAGGGCGAACACGGCCGCCGCGGCGAGGCCGACGAGCGCGGCCAGCCACCAGGGGAAGCCGAACGTGAGGATCGAGATCGCGTACCCGTAGGCGCCGAGGGCCATGAAGCCCGCCACGCCCATGTTGAGGAGCCCGCCGTATCCGAAGTGCATCGCCAGGCCCAGGGCGGCGAGGGCGTAGCCCATCGTCGCGGGGCTCAGGATCGAGGAGAGCGTGTTGTCGAAGATCTGCAACCAGTTCATGAGCCGCGCCTATCCGATTCGCTCGCGGCGGCCGAGGATGCCCTGCGGCCGGACCAGAAGGATGATGATGAGGACCACCAGCGCGCCCGCGTACCGCAGGTCGGCCGGGATGAACAGGCTCGAGACCTCGACGAGCATGCCGATGATGAGCGCGCCGACGAGCGCGCCGAAGGCCGTGCCGAGGCCGCCGAGGGTGACGGCGGCGAACACGAGCAGCAGCACCTGCGCGCCCATGTCCCAGCGGATGCCGGGCCGGTAGTAGGCGTACAGGATGCCGGCGAGGCCGGCGAGCGCGCCCGAGACGATCCACACCACGCGCACGACGTGGTCGACGTCGATGCCCGAGGCGGCCGCGAGCGACGGGTTGTCGCTGATCGCCCGCGTGGCCTTGCCCAGCCGGCTGCGGGTGAGCCACAGCGCGAACGCGACGATCACGACGATCGAGATCGCCATCGAGACGAGGTCGTTCAGCGTCGTCGTGATCGAGCCGAACAGCGGGATCGACACCGCCGGCACCATGGGCGGCAGCTGCTGCGTGCCGCCGCCGATGAAGTACTGGAAGACGTAGCGCAGCGCCAGCGAGAGGCCGATCGAAAGGATCATCAGCTGCACGACGCCCGTGCCCCTGCGCCGCAGCGGGCGCCAGATAGCCCAGTCCAGCACGAGGCCGAGCAGCGCGCTGAGGACGATCGCGAGGGGGATGCCCACCCAGACCGGCAGCGCGAGCGAGGCCGGCCCGACGAGGGCGAGGGCGGCGACCGCGCCGAACGTGACCATCTCGGCGTGCGCGAAGTTCGAGATGCCCGTCGTGCCGAACACGAGCGAGAGCCCGACGGCCGCGAGCCCCAGCATGAGGCCGAAGTTGAGGCCGATGAAGAGCCGCTGCACGAGCTGGTCGACGAAGCTCGTCGTGTTGCGCTCGCCCTCTCCGATGAAGAAGTTCACCGTGAGGCGGCCGCCCTGACCCATCTCGGAGGTCGTGACGTTGTTCTCGCCGTCGCCGTCCGCGTCCTCGAGCACCGCGATCCCCTCGGGGAGCGTCGACTCGTCGAGGGTCACGGTGTACTCGGCGCCGCGCTCCGGCACCTTCACCGACCAGCGCCCGTCCGCGTCGGTCTCGACCTCCTGCTCGCCGCCGGGGCCGTCGACGACCAGCGCGACGCCCTCCAGCGGCTCGCCGTCGAGCTGCACGTTGCCGCTCACGGTGTAGGGGTCGCCGTCGGCGGCGTGCGCCGGCTCGGGAGCCAGCAGCAGCGCCAGGAAGGCGGCCAGCATCGTGGCCAGCGCGACGAGGGCACCGAAGCGCCTGCCCCGCGCGGGGACGGTCGTGGAATTCATGGATCCTCCGGGTCCGGCACCAGCGCCCGCTCGGGATGTCTGCCGGACGCCGCTGTCCGACGGTAGAACCCTAATATGACGGCGGTGTTTCCAGCGCAGGCACGATGACAAACGGTTACGGAATATCCGCAGCATCGCGCGCCTTAGACTCTCTACAGCGGGATGGCCCCGATCCCGCATCGCGCAGGAGAGGCTTCGCATGACCGACCACGACCCCTTCGGCTTCGTCGGACTGACGTACGACGACGTGCTGCTCCTGCCGGGGCACACCGACGTCATCCCGAGCGAGGCCGACACCTCGTCGCAGCTCACCAAGCGCATCCGGGTGAATCTGCCGCTGCTGTCGGCGGCCATGGACACGGTCACCGAGTCGCGCATGGCCATCGCGCTCGCGCGCCAGGGCGGCATGGGCATCCTGCACCGCAACATGTCGATCGAGGACCAGGCCGCCGCGGTCGACCGCGTCAAGCGCAGCGAGTCGGGCATGATCACCGACCCGATCACCACCACGCCCGACGCGACGATCGAGCACGTGAACGCCCTCTGCGCGAAGTACCGCGTCTCGGGCCTGCCCGTCGTGGACGAGGCCGGCAAGCTCGTCGGCATCGTCACCAACCGCGACATGCGCTTCGTCTCGGACTTCGAGCGCCCCACCACGCTCGTGAAGGACGTCATGACGAGCGAGGGCCTCGTCACGGGCCACGTCGGCATCAGCTCCGAGGAGGTCGTGGCGCTGTTCGCCAAGCACCGCGTCGAGAAGCTGCCGCTCGTCGCCGAGGACGGCACGCTCGCGGGCCTGATCACCATCAAGGACTTCGACAAGAGCGAGAAGTACCCGCTGGCCACCAAGGACGACCAGGGCCGCCTGCGCGTGGGCGCGGGCATCGGCTTCTTCGGCGACGCGTGGGAGCGCGCCGAGGCGCTGCGCGACGCGGGTGTCGACGTCATCGTCGTCGACACCGCCAACGGCCAGTCGCAGGGCGTGATCGACATCGTCACACGCCTGAAGGCCGACCCGAGCTTCGCGCACATCGACGTGATCGGCGGCAACGTCGCCACGCGCGAGGGCGCCCAGGCGCTCGTGGACGCGGGCGTGGACGCCGTCAAGGTGGGCGTGGGCCCCGGCTCGATCTGCACGACGCGCGTCGTCGCGGGCGTGGGCGTGCCGCAGATCACCGCCGTGTACGAGGCGTCGCTGGCCGCGCGCCCCGCCGGCGTGCCCGTGATCGCGGACGGCGGTCTGCAGTACTCGGGCGACATCGCCAAGGCCCTCGTGGCCGGCGCCGACACCGTGATGCTGGGCTCGCTGCTGGCCGGGACCGACGAGTCGCCCGGCGAGCTCGTGTTCCAGAACGGCAAGCAGTTCAAGCAGTACCGCGGCATGGGATCGCTCGGCGCGATGCAGACGCGCGGCAAGAAGACGTCGTACTCGAAGGACCGCTACTTCCAGGCCGACGTGCCCAGCGACGACAAGCTCATCCCCGAGGGCATCGAGGGCCAGGTGCCCTACCGCGGCCCCGTCTCGGCCGTCGCCTACCAGCTCGTGGGCGGCCTGCGGCAGTCGATGTTCTACGTCGGCGCGCGCACGATCGACGAGCTCAAGGCGCGCGGCAGGTTCGTGCGCATCACGCCCGCGGGCCTGAAGGAGTCGCACCCGCACGACGTGCAGATCGTCGTCGAGGCCCCCAACTACAAGTCGGGTCGCTGATCCCGCCGGATCGCGACGATCCCGCAGCAGCGGACGCCGAAGCGGCCCCGTCCTCATCGAGGGCGGGGCCGCTGTCGTCGTGCCGGGTCAGCTCGCCACGGCCGCGGGCTGCCGCCGGCGCGCGTAGCGCTTGAGCGCGACGACCGCGAAGCCGCCGACGAGCACTCCCGCGAGCAGGGCGATCGCGAACCCCCACAGCGGGTCGATCGCGAAGAACACGAACACGCCGCCGTGCGGGGCGCGCGAGCCGACGAGCAGCAGGGTGCTGAGGAAGCCCGTCACGGCGCCGCCCAGCATCGAGGCGGGGATCACGCGCAGCGGGTCGGCCGCGGCGAACGGGATCGCGCCCTCCGAGATGAACGACAGGCCGAGCAGCCACGCCGCCTTGCCGTTCTCGCGCTCGGGGGCGCTGAACCCGCCGCGGTCGAGCACCGTGGAGGCGAACGCCATCATGAGCGGCGGAACCATGCCCGCCGCCATCACGGCCGCCATGATGTAGTACGGCACGGGGTTGGCGCCCGACGCGTCGCCCAGGCTCGCGACGGCGAACGCGTACGCGACCTTGTTGATCGGGCCGCCCAGGTCGAAGCACATCATGAGGCCCAGGATCACGCCGACGAGCGGCAGCAGGCCCGACGCGGCCAGCGCGTTGAGGCCGTCGGTGAGGGCGCCCATCAGGGCC
Source organism: Microbacterium petrolearium (assembly GCF_054782875.1). Lineage (NCBI taxonomy): Bacteria > Bacillati > Actinomycetota > Actinomycetes > Micrococcales > Microbacteriaceae > Microbacterium > Microbacterium petrolearium. Next base: position 188,748 of record NZ_BAAGRQ010000002.1, on the reverse strand, counting down.
GCGATCGGCGCGGCGAGGAAGAGGACGAGCAGGCCGCTCGCGAAGACCGATCCCAGCAGCGGGATGATCACCACCGGCATGAGCCCGCGCAGCCAGCGCGGCACCGACAGCGAGCCGAGCCACATCGCCGCGAGTCCCGCGAGCACGCCTCCCACGATGCCTCCGATGAAGCCGGCGCTCGTCAGCACCGCCACCGAACCGGCGACGAAGCCGGGCGCGATGCCGGGGCGGTCGGCCAGCGCGTAGGCGATGTAGCCGGCGAGCGCCGGCACGAGGAAGCTCATCGAGATGTTACCGATCGCGAACGCCACGGCCCCGAGGTACTGCAGCAGGCCGCCCTCCGGCAGGTGCCACAGCGCGTTCTCGACCGCGATCGTGTTCGCGACCTCGTTGATCCGGTAGCCGCCCAGCAGGAAGCCGAGCGCCATCAGCAGGCCGCCGCCCGCGACGAACGGGATCATGTACGACACGCCGGTCAGCAGCACGCGCGTGATGCGGGCGCCGAGCGACTCGGCCGGGCGCTGCCCCTCCCCCGCGTCCGCCGCGCCGGCCGTGCCGGGCACGCGCTCGGCCGCGGGGTCGGCCGCCGCCCGCGCAGCCTGGGCCAGCAGCTCGGCCGGGTGCTCGATGCCCGCCTTGACCGGGCGGCGCACGACGGGTTTGCCTGCGAAGCGCTGCGGCTCGCGCACGTCGACGTCGACCGCGAAGACGACGGCGTCGGCGGCCGCGATCACCGCAGGGTCGATGGCCGCGTAGCCGCTCGATCCCTGCGGCTCTACGTGGAAATCGACGCCGGCCTTCCTCGCGGCCGCGGTGAGGGCGTCGGCCGCCATGTACGTGTGCGCGATGCCCGTGGCGCACGCCGTGACGGCGACGATGCGCGCCGGCCGCCCCTCGACGAGGAGGCCGTCGGCCCGCGCCGCCTCCGCGGGCGCCTCGGCCGGCGTCGCCGGCTCGGAAGCGGCATCGGGAGCGGCGGTCTCGCCCGCCTCCTCGCCGATGGCCCGGCGCACGATCCCGACCACCTCGTCCGCGTCGCCCGCGGCCCGCAGCGCGGCCAGGAAGTCCTCGTCCATCAGGTTGCGGGCCAGGTGCGAGAGCACGGCCAGATGCTCCTCGGCGGCCGTGTCGGGCGCCGCGATCATGAACACGATGTCGCTCGGCTCGTCCTCGGCGCCGAAGTCCACGCCGGGCTTCAGCCGCGCGAACGCGAGCGACGCCTCGGTCACGACCGCGCTCTTCGCGTGCGGGATGGCGATGCCGCCCGGCAGGCCCGTGGCGTCCTGCTCCTCGCGCTTCCACGCGGCGGCGAACAGGGCCTCGGCGTCGGTGGCGCGGCCCTGCGCGACGAAGCGCGCGGACAGCGCGCGCAGCACGCTCTGCTTGTCGGACCCGAGATCCTCGTCGAGACTGACGAGCTGCGGGGTGATGGTGGACACGATCTCCTCCTCGAATGGGTGCGGCGGCGGTGCCGCGCAGGTGATGTCGGTGCCGGATCAGCCGACCGGACGCACGGGGATCTCCCCCGTCGGCAGATCGGCGGGCGTGGCGAGCTGCGTGCCGGGCAGCGCCGCGGTGGCGGACCCGTGCCGGATCGCGGAGCGCAGCCGCCCCGCGGCGTCGTCCCCCGCCAGATCGGCGAGCAGGTAGCCGGCGAGCGCGCTGTCGCCGGCGCCCACCGTGCTGCGCACCTCGGTGCGCGGCGGCTGCCCGGCCCACGCGCCGTGGGCGTCGATCAGCACGGCACCGTCGCCGCCGAGCGTGATCAGCGCGGACCGCACGAGCGCGGGCACGACGGGGGCGGCGAGCTCCACCGCCGCGGCGGCGGGATCGGCCGAGAACCGGCTGCGCAGCCCCGGATAGACCTGCGCGCCCTCCCGCGGCCCGAGCTCGCCGCGCGCGTCGCCCAGGGCGTACACCAGCCCGGCCAGCTCGTCCTCGTTCGGCTTGATCAGGTCGACGGCCGCGTGGGCGACGACGTACGCCAGCGGCGCGCCCGACGCGTCGACCGCGATGCGCGGCGGGCGCTCCGTGCGCTCGCGCACCGCCCTGACCACGTCGACGTAGAAGTCGGCGGGCACGCCGGGAGGCAGCGAGCCGCACAGCGCCAGCCAGGCGGCACCGTCGGCCGCCTCCACGACGGCGTCGATCAGGGCATCCGCGCGGGCCTCGTCGAGCACCGGCCCCGGCAGGTTGATCTTGGTGGTCTCGCCCTCGGGGTCCGTGAGGGTGAGGTTCGCGCGCACACGGGCGTCGATCGGCACGGTGCGCAGCCGCAGCGACGGGGGCGCGGCGGTCTCGGCGAGCGCGCGGTACGGATCGTCGCCGGCCAGCGGCAGCACGGCCGTGACGTCCCGCCCGGCGGCGGCGACGATCCGCGCCACGTTCATGCCCTTGCCGCCCGCGTCCTCGCGCGCCGCCTCCGCCCGCTGCACCTCGCTCGGCCGCAGCGGCTCCCCCAGCACCACCGTGCGATCGAGCGACGGATTCATCGTCAGCGTCACGATCACGGCGTCCACACCTCCACATCCGCCTCGGCGAGGGCCCGCGCCAGCTCGCCCCCGGGCGCCCGGTCGGTGACGAGCACGTCGATCTCGTCGAAACGGGCGAAGCGCTGCAGCGACTCCTCCTCGAACTTCGAGGCGTCGGCGAGCAGGATGGCGCGCCGCGCGGCGCGGATGATCGCCCGCTTCACGTCCGCCTCCTCGGGATCGGGCGTGCTCGCCCCGAAAGCCGCGGAGAGCCCGTTGGCGCCGATCAGCGCGACGTCGGGCCGCAGCGCGGCGATCGCCGCCACGGTGCTCGCGCCCACGGCCGCTCCGGTGATGCCGCGCACGCGCCCGCCGAGCGCGGTCAGGTCGGCGAATCCCGCGGCGGTCAGGCCCGCGGCCAGCACGACGGAGTGGGTGACGACGTGCACGCCGCCGTCGCCGAACCACCGCGGCAGCAGCTCCGCCACCGCGCCGGTCGTCGTGCCGGCGTCGAGCAGGACGGAGCCGGTGAAGGCGCGCCCGAGGCCGTCGAGCGCCCGCGCCGCGATCGCGGCCTTGGCCGGCGCGCCCCGGCGCTGCCGTTCGCGCAGATCCGCCTCGGCCGCGCTGCCGCGGTCGGGGGCGACGGCGCCGCCGTGGACGCGGCGCAGTGCGCCCGCCCGCTCGAGCGCGGCCAGGTCGCGCCGCACGGTCTCGGTGGTGACCCCGAGCCGCTCGGCCAGGCCCGCCACCGACACCCGCGCCTCGTCGAGCAGCACCCGCTCGATCAGCTCCCTGCGCTCCGTCGCGTACATCGTCCTCCCTCGGATGCACAGACGATACAACACATTCCCACAGAACCCAACACATCCACAGGTGCGCGGGCTACGTGGTCCCCGCCGTACACGACGGAGCCCCGCTCCCCTCGGGGGAGGAGCGGGGCTCGTCGCGTGCGGGCGTCAGCCCTCGTACGGGGTGTACGTGTTGTCGGGGCCGTACTGGTAGATGTTGATGAAGCCCTCGGTCGGGTCTCCGACCTCGTCGAACGTGATCGGGCTCGACGGGCCGTCGTAGTCCGCCACGCCGCCGCCGAGGATGATGTCGGCGCAGGCCGCGAACGAGTCGCACTTCTCGCCGTCGCCCGATCCGCCCGAGACCTCGATGAGCTTCTCGGCGATCGCCGCCGAGTCGGTCGACTGCGCCGCGAGCGACGCGAGCGCCAGCAGGATCGTCGCGTCGTACGACTCCGGAGCGTACGTGTAGTCGGTCAGCGCCTCGCCGCCCGACTCCTCCAGGAAGCCGTCCAGGCCGTCGATGAAGTCCTGCACCTGGTCCGGGGTCGGCCCGGGGTAGGTGCCCTTCGCGCCCTCGAGCAGGCCGGCGGGGAAGTCCGCCTCGTACGACGCCATGTTGCCGTCGACGAGGAAGACGTCCTCCGCGGCGAAGCCCTGCTCGATGAGGCTCGGCAGGATCGTCTTCGCCTCGTCGAACGAGATCACCGTGATGGCGTCGGGGTCGGCCGCCAGCACCTCGGAGATCTGCGAGTCGAACGACGTGTCGCCCGGGTTGAACGTCGGGGCCGCGACGACCTCGCCGCCCGCGGTCTCGAACGCCTCCGTGATGTACTTCGCCAGGCCCGTGCCGTACGAGTCGTTCAGCACGATGAGGCCGAGCGTCTGGTGCCCGAGCTCGGCGACGAAGTTGCCGTGCACCTCGCCCTGCAGCACGTCGGACGGCGCCGTGCGGAAGTAGAGGCCGTTGTCGTCGTACGTCGTGAAGGCGTCGGAGGTGTTGGCCGGCGAGAACTGGATGACGCCGGCGCCCGTGACCTGGTCGATGAACTGCAGCGAGACGCCCGACGAGGCGGCGCCGATGATCGCGGCGGGGTCCTCGCTCAGAAGGCGGGGGATCTCGGCCTCGTACGCCTTGTTGTCGAGGTCGCCCGAGTCGCCGTGCACGATCTCGACCGACAGGCCGGTCGTCTCGGCGTACTCGTTGATGAGCGACTCGGCGTAGTCGACGCCGGCGATCTCGGGCGGGCCGAGGAACGCGAGCGAGCCGGTCTGGGGCAGGGCCGTGCCGATCGTGAGCGTCAGCTCCTCGCCGGGGGTCACGGGCTCGGCGCTGTCGTCGGGCGCGGCCTCGGTGCCGCCCGCGCAGCCTGCGAGCACGAGCGACGCCGCGCCCGCGAGCGCGGCGAAGCCGAGCAGCGCCTTCCTGGATCGAACCATCGGGGTATGTCCTTTCGAAGTGGCTTCCGCGGGTTCGGGTTGAACACATCGCCCACGGTTGCACGCACGTTACCCCGGAGGATGTTTCCGGTATGTTTTCGCGACGTTTAATGACTGAGCAGTATGCCCAGCGACACCGGATCGTTATCTTCCGCGTGCCCTGCGGATGCGACGGCCCTGCCGCACCATGTCGACCACGAGCACCGCGCACGCGAGCCACACGATCGCGAACCCGGCCCAGCGCTCGGGCGGCATCGGCTCGCCGAGCAGGAAGGCGCCGGTGACGAACTGCAGGATGGGCGCGATGAACTGCAGCAGGCCGACGGTCGTCAGGGTGACGCGGCGCGCGCCCGAGGCGAAAAGCAGCAGGGGGATGGCGGTGGCCACCCCCGCGAGCGCGAGCAGGACGGCGTGCACCGGCCCCGCGGTGCCGAAGGTGAGGCCCGTCGTGAGCGCCACGATCACGAGCTGCACGATGGCGATCGGCGTGAGCCAGAACGTCTCGAGCGCCAGGCCGCTGACGGCGTCCACGGCGCCGCCGATCCGGTTCTTGACGAGGCCGTACAGTCCGAAGCTGGCCGTCAGCGTCAGGGCGATCCACGGCACCGATCCGTACGCCACCACGATGACGAGCACGGCGACCACCGCGATGCCGATGGCAGCCCACTGCAGCGGGCGCAGCCGCTCGTGCAGCACGAGCACGGCGAGCAGGACCGTGGCGATCGGGTTGATGAAGTAGCCCAGGCTGGCCTCGACGACATGGCCGGTCTGGGTGGCCAGGAGGAACGCCTGCCAGTTGACGTAGATGAGCACGCCGGCCACCGCGGTCCACAGCGCCAGGCGGCGATTGCGCAGCACCGCGAGCATGCGCGTCCAGCCGCCCGCGATCGTCAGCACCACGGCGCAGAAGACGAGCGAGAGCAGCACCCGCCAGCCGACGACCTCCCACGGGCCGGTCGGCGCGAGCGCGACGAAGTACAGGGGCAGGAAGCCCCACAGCAGGTAGGCCCCGAAGGCGTACCCGGTGCCGAGCACCCGCTCCCGATCCGGATCGACGATGCGGGCGGGAGGCGGCACGGGCACGGTCACCGGATCAGGCTACTCGCGCCGCGGCGGCCACCCGGCGCGCACGCCTGCCAGATGCCGCGCGATTCCCGCCGATCCGGCACGACCGATCCGGGGACGACGACCGATCCGGCACGACCGATCCGGGGACGACGTCCGATCCGGGGACGCGCGTGGATCGGGAACGACGAAGGCCCGACCCCCTTGCGGGAGCCGGGCCTTCGCGCGAGCTGCGTGTCAGCGGACGACGACCGCGAGGACGTCGCGGGCCGAGAGCACGAGGTACTCGTCGGCACCGAACTTCACCTCGGTGCCGCCGTACTTGCTGTACAGGACGCGGTCGCCGACGGCGACGTCGAGCGGGACGCGGTTGCCGTTGTCGTCGATGCGGCCGGGGCCCACGGCCACGACCTCGCCCTCCTGGGGCTTCTCCTTGGCGGTGTCGGGGATGACCAGACCGCTGGCAGTGGTCTGCTCGGCCTCGACCTGCTTGATGACGATGCGGTCCTCGAGCGGCTTGATGGAAACCGACACGGTGTACCTCTTCTTTCCCTGTGCTGTCAGAAGACTTGAATTCGCACTCTCGCGCGGAGAGTGCTAACGCCAAGTGTAGGGACCCGTTGGCACTCTCGCAACGCGAGTGCCAACCCCCGTCGCCGTACCCTGAGGGGATGGATCGGTCCGAGCTCGATGCCCTGCTCACGCGCGAGGGGCTCGCGCTGCTCGACTCGCTCGATCCCGTCGAGACGGCCGCCGACGTGGCGCGCGCCGTGTCCCGCCTGCGCGCCGCGGGGCACTCCCCCGACCTCGTCTCGGCCGTGGTGGGCCAGGTGCGGCTGCGGCAGCGCGGCGCGGTGAAGTTCGGCGCGCTCGCCGAGCGCATGCTCTTCACGCGCGCGGGGCTCGAGCAGGCCACGCGCCTGACGGTCGCGACCCACCACGCCGAGCGGATGCGCCGGGCGGGCATCGGCCGCGTGGCGGACCTCGGATGCGGGATCGGCGGCGACGCGCTCGCGTTCGCCGGGCTGGGGATCGACGTGGCCGCGGTCGACGCCGACGAGGTCACGGCGGCGCTGGCCGCGTACAACCTCGCGGCCTTCCGGCCGGGCACCACCGTCACGCACGGGCGCGCCGAGGACGCCGACCTGTCGTCGGTCGATGCCGCGTGGCTCGATCCCGCGCGGCGCACGGCGGGCCACGCCGAGACCAGGCGCGTGGCGGCGTCCGACTACTCGCCGCCGCTGGACTGGGCCTTCGGGCTCGGCGACCGCGTGCCGACGGGCATCAAGCTCGGCCCCGCGCACGACCGCGACGCGCTGCCCGACGACGCCGAGGCGCAGTGGGTCAGCGCCGACGGCTCCACGGTGGAGCTCGTGCTGTGGTCGGGCGCGCTCGCGCGCGACGGCGTGCGGCGCGCGGCCCTCGTGCTGCGCGACGGCGCCGCGCACGAGCTCACCGCCCCCGGCGACACCGAGGACGAGCCGGATCGGCCCCTCGGCGCCTTCGTGCACGAGCCGGAGGGCGCGGTCATCCGCGCCCGCCTCGTCGGCGACGTCGCCCGCGCGCTCGACGCGGGGCCGATCGCCCCGGGGATCGCGTACCTCACCGGCGACGCGGCCGTGACGAGCCCGTTCGTGTCGAGCTTCCGCGTGCGCGAGACGCTGCCGGCCGACGTGAAGGGCCTCGGCAAGGCGCTGCGGGCGCGCGGGATCGGCACGCTGGAGATCAAGAAGCGCGGCGTCGACGTGGATCCCGCCGCGCTGCGCCGCAAGCTGGCGCTGCGCGGCGACGAGTCGGCCACGCTCCTCCTCACCCGGGTCGGCGGCCGCCGGCTCGCGATCCTCGCCGACCGCGTCTGACGCCGCGAGCCCGACCCGTGGCGGGTGCGGCAGACTGGCCGCATGGAGTACTGCGTCTTCACCGAGCCCCAGCAGGGCGCCGACTACGACACCCAGCTCGCGTTCGCGCAGGCGGCCGAGCGCCTCGGCTTCGACGGCTTCTTCCGCTCGGACCACTTCCTGAAGATGGGCGACTTCTTCGACGGCCTGCCCGGCCCGACCGACGCCCTCACGACCATCGCGGGACTCGCGCGCGAGACGTCGCGGATCCGCCTCGGCACGCTCGTCTCGTCCGTCACGTACCGCCACCCGGGCCTGCTGGCGATCCAGGCCGCTCAGCTCGACGCGATGTCGGGCGGCCGCTTCGAGCTGGGCCTGGGCACGGGCTGGTACGAGGACGAGCACCGCGCGTACGGCATCCCCTTCCCCGCCAAGCGGTTCGACCTGCTCGAGGAGCAGCTGCAGATCCTCACGGGCCTGTGGGCGACGCCGGTCGGCGAGACCTTCTCGTTCGAGGGCGCGCACTACCGCCTCGAGGACTCGCCCGCGCTGCCCAAGCCCGTGCAGAGCCCGATGCCGCTCATCGTGGGCGGCGCGGGCCCCACGCGCACGCCCGCGCTCGCCGCCCGGTACGCGACGGAGTTCAACATCGTGTTCCAGCCGGAGGACGTGATCGCCGATCGGTTCGCGCGGGTCACCGCGGCGTGCGAGCGGATCGACCGCGACCCCGCCACGCTCAAGCGCACGGTGGGGCTGACGGTCCTCGCCGGCGCCACCGAGGCGGACGTCGCGCGGCGCGCGGCGAACACGGGCGTGGACCTCGAGCGGTTCCGCGCCGGCTTCAATCTGTGCGGCTCGGCGGCCGAGATCGCCGACCGTGTCGGCCGCCTGCAGGAGCTGGGCGCCGAGCGCATCTACCTCCAGATGATCGACATGACCGACCTCGACCACCTCGCCTACCTGGGCGAGGAGCTGCTGCCGCGCTGAGGCCCGTCATGTCGAGGACCGTCGCGGAGAAGCTGCAGATCAAGCCGGGCACCGAGCTGCTGTTCGGCCCCGCCACCGCCGAGCAGCGCGCGCTGCTCGATCCCCTGCCCGAGGGCGTCACCGTGGTCGACGGGATCGAGCGCGACACCGACGGCGTCGCCGTCCTGTTCGCGGCGGATCGCGCGGAGCTCGACCGGCTGCTCGCCGACGTGATGCCGGTGCTCGCGTCGGCGCGGGCGGTGTGGATCGGCTACCCGAAGGGCAATCGCACCGACATCAACCGCGACAGCATCTGGGCGCGCGTGCGCGAGTTCGGATGGACGCTCAACGGCAACATCGCCCTCGACGACGAGTGGTCCAGCGTCCGCGCGAAGCGGGTCTGATCGGATCAGCGGCGGGCCTCGAAGAAGGCGCGCAGCAGCTTCTGCGACTCCTCCTCGCGCACGCCGCCGACGACCTCGGCGCGGTAGGGCAGGCGGCGGTCGCGCACGACGTCGTACATCGATCCGGCCGCGCCCGCCTTGTCGTCCCACGCGCCGAACACGAGTCGGCCGATCCGCGCCTGCAGCACCGCGCCGGCGCACATGAGGCACGGCTCGAGGGTGACGACGAGCGTGCGGCCCTCGAGGTTCCACGATCCGACGTGCTCGGCCGCCTGCCGCAGCGCGACGACCTCGGCGTGCGCGGACGGGTCGTGGTGCTCCTCGCGCCGGTTGCGCCCCTCGCCGATCACGCTGCCGTCGACATCGAGGACGACGGCCCCGACGGGGATCTCGCCGGCGGCCGCCGCCTCGGCGGCGAGCGCGAGCGCGCGCGCCATCGCCGCGGCGTCGGCGGGATCGGGCGTCATGCCTCGAGCGTACGCGGCGACCGGCGCGGGCCAGGCCCGCGTCAGGGCGTGATGACCGCGCGGCCGCGGAGCGTGCCCTCGTGCAGGCGGTCGTACGCCTCCGGCGCGTCGTCGAGCGAGAAGCGCTCCGTCTCGACGTGGACGAGGCCCGCGCGGGCCAGGTTCAGCACCTCGATGAGCTCGGAGCGCGAGCCCCAGTACGGCGAGCGGATGCTCGAGTCGTACGGCTTGGCGAGCATGCCCACGTCGGCCTTCGTCGCGCCGACGCCCACGAGCACCTGATCGGTCTCGATGCCCGAGAGCGCGCCGCCGAGGTCGACGGTCGGCTGGATCGCGACGAAGTCGAAGATCGCCGTGACGGTGCGGCGCCCCGTGGCCTTCTCGATCGCGGCGGGCGCGTCGTCGTTCGACAGGAACGCGTGGTGCGCGCCGACGTCCTTCGCGAGCGCGAGCTTCTCGTCGTTCACGTCGAGGGCGATGACCGTGGCGGGAGTGAGGGCGCGCAGGATCTGGATGGCCACGTGGCCGAGGCCGCCGGTGCCGATGACCACGGCCGTGCTGCCGGGACCGAGCTTGCCGAGCGAGCCCTTGATCGCGTGGTACGGCGTGAGGCCCGCGTCGGTGAGCGCCACGTTCTCGACGGGATCGAGGTCGCCCAGCGGCACGAGGTGGCGCGGATCGTCGATGATCATGTACTCGGCCATCGATCCGTCGTGGCCCAGCCCGGGAGGCGTGATCCCGAGCTCCGCCGCGCGCTCGCAGTAGTTCTCCTTGCCCTGCGAGCAGGGGTAGCAGGTGCCGCAGCCCCACGGCCCGTACACCGCGACGGCATCGCCCACGGCCACGCTCGCCACGCCCTCGCCGAGCTTGTCGACGACGCCGACGCCCTCGTGACCGAGCGTCATGGGCAGCGGGTAGCCGAACTGGGCGTACTCCTCCTCGCTCAGCCCCATCACGAACGAGTCGGAGTGGCACGCACCGGCGGCGGTGACCTTGAGGCGCACCTGCCCGGGACCGGGCTCGGGAGTCGGGACCTCGACGACCACCGGCGGCTTGCCGACCTCGACGTACTGCAGTGCCTTCATGATGAGCTCCTCTCCGGGGCGCCGGGCGGCGTCCTCCACCCCCACTCTCTCGCGTGCGCGGGCCCCGGGGGAAGCCCGCCGCGCCGGGCGCGCCTCGGCGGCCGCCCGACTGGCTGGGTCCAGGCGCCGCGACTACCTTGGTCTTATGCGCCTGCACGTTGCGGACCACCCGCTCATCACCCACAAGCTGACCGTCCTCCGCAACGAGAAGACGCCCTCCCCCGTGTTCCGCCAGCTCACCGAGGAGCTCGTGACGCTGCTGGCCTACGAGGCGACCCGCAACGTGCGCGTCTCGCCGCGCGAGATCCAGACCCCGGTGACGACGACGATGGGCGTGGAGATCAGCGAGCCGAAGCCGCTCGTCGTGCCGATCCTGCGCGCGGGCCTCGGCATGCTCGACGGCATGGTCAAGCTCGTGCCGACGGCCGAGGTCGGCTTCCTCGGCATGGTGCGCGACCACGAGACCCTCGAGCCCACGACGTATGCCGAGCGTCTGCCCGACGACCTTAGCGACCGCCAGTGCTTCGTGCTCGACCCGATGCTCGCGACCGGCGGATCGCTGGGCGCGGCGATCGACTTCCTCTTCGACCGCGGGGCGCAGGACGTCACCGCGATCTGCCTGCTCGGCGCGCCCGAGGGCGTGGCCGCGATCGAGCGCCAGGTCGACGGCAAGGACGTCACGCTCGTGCTCGGCGCCCTCGACGAGAAGCTCGACGAGCGCGGCTACATCGTGCCGGGCCTGGGCGACGCGGGCGACCGCCTGTACGGCTCCGCCGGCTACTGAGCCCCGGCTCTACGCGCCGACCAGGCGGGCGAACGCGCTCATCCGCGCGACGCCGTCCGCCGTGTGCGGCAGATCGTCGAGCAGCGCGGGCGAGTGCACGAGGTACGACGCGACCATCGCGCGCGAGACCGCCACGTTGAGGCGGTTCTGCAGCAGCAGGAAGTCGCTGCCGCGCGGGGCGTCGCGGCCCGAGGAGGCCGCGAGCGTCACGATCGAAACGGCCGCCTCCTGTCCCTGGAACCGGTCGACGGTGCCGACCCGCACGGCGCCGAGGCCGGCCTCGGCCAGCGCGCGCTCGACGCACAGCACCTGGGCGTTGTAGGGCGCGACGACGATGACGTCGGCGGGCGCGAGCGGGCGGGCATCGCACGGCGTCGCGGTGCCGTCGTCCTCGATCCGGATGTCGGTGAACGAGCGGCCGATGAGCCCGCGCGCGATCCGCACGACTTCCGCCGCCTCCTCCGGCGACTCCGTGGCGTTGCCGTGGTGACGCACGGGCACGACGTGCAGGCCCGGCTCGAGGCCCTCGACGGCCCGCAGCTCGGCGCCGGCGCGCGAGGCGAGGCGGCCGGCGTACGACAGGTCGGACACGACCCGGGCGACGGCGGGGTGCATCCGCACCGAGCGGGCCAGGAAGTAGCCGTGCGTCGACGGGATCACCTGCTCGCCGGCCATCACCCAGCCGAGCGCCGACGTGTCGACGGGCTCCGGGTGCGTGCCCTGGCTCACCTGCGGCAGCTGCTGCGGATCGCCGAGCAGCAGCAGGCGGTGCGCGGCCAGCGAGACGGCGATCGTCGAGGCGAGCGAGAACTGCCCGGCCTCGTCGATCACGAGCAGGTCGAGGCTGCCGCGCGGCACGCGCTGCTCGTGCGCGAAGTCCCACGCGGTGCCGCCGATGACGTAGCCGTCCGGGTGCTCGGCGGCGAACGCGGCGACGCCGTTCTTCGGGATGACGGTGAACGCCGCCTCCGCGCCGCCGTCCTTCGGCGCCTTGGCGACGCGCGCGGGCGCCAGGCCCGCGGCGATCACGCGGTCGAGCATGTGCTCGACGACCGCGTGCGACTGCGCGACCACGCCGACCTTGAAGCCGTGCTCGGCCACGAGACGCGCGATCACGTGCGAGCCGACGTACGTCTTGCCCGTGCCCGGCGGGCCCTGCACGGCCAGGTAGCCGCGCTCGAGGGCGAGCAGCGAGGCGGTGATCGCCGCGACGTCGTCGCCCGCGCTGGGCGCGAGCCCGCCGGGCACGCGCGGCGGGACGCGGCGCAGCAGGTCGGTGGCGGCGTCGGCGGGGAAGCCACCCGACTCCGCGGCCGACAGGACCGACTCGGCCCAGGCCTCGATCGCCTTCTGCTGGTTGCCGGCGCGCGGCGGCGGGGCCGGCGCGACGGCCACGGGCAGCTCGCTCCAGGTCATGCCGCCGATCGCGGTCTCCTCGACCACGATGCCGTCGTCGAGCTCCTCGATCACGCGCACGCCGCGCGGCACGTGGATCCACCGCGACGACACCTCGGCGGCGAACGGCGCCGGCCGGGCGTAGAGCACGAACGGCTCCGCGCCCTCGCGGATGCGCGTGCCGGGCGCGACGTCGCCGCGCAGCGCCACGACGCGGCGCTCGGCGCGGCGCCCCTCCTGCGGCACGTGCCAGTCCTCGACCATGCGGCTGCGCGATGCGTCGACCGCGACGACGTCGCGCGTGTCGGCCCACAGTGACAGCGGCTCACGCAGGCGCTGGAAGTGCCCCTGCCAGTAGCTCTTCGCCTCGCGCGGGTAGTAGTCGATCGCCGCGGCGCCCAGGCGCAGGGCCGCCGCATCCGCGCCGTCCGGTTCGGCCGCGTCGGCGCGCAGCCGCAGCGCCTCGGCCAGCGGCGACGGCTCGTACGTGATCGCCTCGTTGTGGTCGGGCGGCGCCGGCCGCACGCCGGTCTCGCGGGCGCGGTCGACGAGCCAGTCGCGCAGGCGCCGCGTCGAGACGCAGTCGTAGGCGTTGTACGCGGCGAGGTCGTCGAGGATCGCCCGAGCCTCGTCCGCGCGCCCGGCGGCCAGGAGCTCGCGCGCCTCGACGTAGCGCAGGATCGAGTCGCCGCCCTGCTGCACGTCCTGCGTGCGCACCTCGTCGCCCATGTAGAGCGGCTCGAGCTTCTTGATGGAGTACGACCGCGAGCCCACCCGCACGGCGCGCCGGACGATCGGGTAGAGGTCGACGAACAGCTCGTCGCGCAGCATGCGGTCGACGTCGGCCTCGCGCACGCCATGCCGGGCCGCCATGGCGGCCAGGTGCGTGGGCTCGTAGAGCGCGTAGTGGTAGATGTGCATGCCGGGGTGCGCGGCCCGGCGCGCGGCGACGAAGTCGCAGAACCGCTCGAGCGCCTCGCGCTCGGCCGCCAGGTCGTGCGCCCACAGCGGCGTGTAGCGCTCCTGCATGTCGACCCAGCCGAAGAGGTAGTCGATGCCCCACTCCTCGTGACCGTCGCCGTCGCCCTCGCTGTAGAGCGGGTCGCCCTCGAAGTCGAAGAAGATGTCGCCCTCGTCCGGTCGCGGCATGGTCGCGAGTGCCTCCGGCATCACGACCTCGTACGACGGGACGGGGTGCTCCTCGACCGGGGCGTCGGGCGCGGGCACGCCGGCCGGGCTCGCGAGCTGCAGGCGCGCCTGCGTGCGCAGCCCCGCGAACACGTCGGGGTTCATGCCGCGCGGGGCCTCGGGCGCGGCGGCCAGCTCGTCGACCGTGGCGATGCCCGCGGCGCGCAGCCGCTCGCGCTGCACGGGCCGCATGCCGGCCACGAGCAGCACGTCGCGCTGCGCGATCACCTCCTGCTCGCACGTGGCGCACCGCCCGCACGCCACGACGCCGAGCTCGCCACGCGGGTCGCCCCACGCGAGGGGCTCGCCCGCCGCGCCGAGCTCGAGCCGGCGGTCGGCGATGAGGTCGCGGATCCGTCGGCGGCGCACGCGGAACAGCGGCAGCAGGTCGTCGACCCGGTGGGTGCTCGTCGATCCGTCGCCCAGCAGCAGGTCGACCTCGTCGGAGTGCGGGATGCCGAGCCGGTCGAGCTGGTCGACGTACGCCGCCAGCTGCATGAGCGCCGTCACCTTGGCCCGGCGCGCAAGCTTGGAGTCCTGCACGCGCCAGGATCCGTCGGGCTCGCGCAGCAGGAAGTCGGCGAACCCGACGAACTCCGCTGCCGAGAACGCGGCCTGGAACACGACGCGCGCGTGCGGCGCCGTCAGCGCCGCCATCGTCTCCTCGACGGCGCGCGCCATGCCGGCCTCGTCGCTCGAGCGCTGCCGCTCGATCTCGACGACCGCGCCGCCGAACCGCTCGCGGTACCGGGCCAGCACGCGCTCCTCGTGCGCGTCGCCGAGGCGGGCGGCCCGCTCGAGCATCTCGTCCTCGGGCTCCTCGACCTCCGGCACGCGACCGAGCCGGGCGTCGAGCGCGCGCAGCCACGCGAACTCGCACTCAGCGGCGGCCTTGAGGTCGCTCGCGCTCCACACGACGCGCTGCTCGGACGGGATGTATCTCACCCCTCGAGGCTATCCGCGGGGTCCGACATCGCCGGACCGCGGCGGCCCTCCCGTGACAGACTGAACCCGTGAGCGACTTCGCATTCGAAAGCGCGTACGGGCACGGCTTCGCGCGGGTGGCGGCGTGCACGATCCCGCTCGCCATCGCCGATCCCGCCGCCAACGCCGAGGCCGTGCTCGCGAGCGCGCGCGAGCTGCACGACGAGGCCGTCGCCGTGGCCGTGTTCCCCGAGCTGTGCCTGTCGGGCTACGCGATCGACGACCTCGTGATGCAGGACGCGCTGCTCGATGCCGTCCGCGAGGCGATCGAGCGGATCGCGGCGGCCTCGGCCGACCTGATGCCGATGCTCGTCGTCGGCGCGCCGCTCGCGCGCGGCAATCGCCTCTACAACTGCGCCGTCGTCATCCACCGCGGCGCGGTGCTCGGCGTCGCGCCGAAGTCCTATCTGCCCACGTACCGCGAGTTCTACGAGCGCCGCTGGTACGCGCCGGGCGACGACGCGCGCGGCGAGATCGAGCTGGGCGGAGCGGCCGTGCCCTTCGGCCCCGACCTGCTCTTCGAGGCCGAGGACGTGCCGGGCCTCGTCGTCCACGCCGAGGTGTGCGAGGACTTCTGGGTGCCGATCCCGCCGTCGGCGCTCGCGGCGCTGGCCGGCGCGACCGTGCAGCTGAACCTCTCGGGCAGCCCTATCACGATCGCCCGCGCGGACGACCGGAGGCTGCTCGCGCAGTCCGCCTCGTCGCGGCACCTGTCCGCCTATGCGTATGCCGCCGCCGGCATGGGCGAGTCGACGAACGACGTCTCGTGGGACGGGCAGACGATGATCTACGAGGCCGGCACGCTGCTGGCCGAGACGGAGCGCTTCCCCGACGGTCCGCGCCACGCCGTGGCGGACGTCGACCTCGACCGCCTGCGCCAGGACCGCATCCGCCAGGGCACGTTCGACGACAACCGCCGCGCCTTCGCCGACCGCATGGCGTTCCGCACCGTGCGCTTCCGCCTCGATCCGCCGACCGGCGACGTGGGCCTGCGGCGCACGCTCGACCGCTTCCCGTTCGTGCCGGACGACCCGGACCGCCTCGCGCAGGACTGCTACGAGGCCTTCCATATCCAGGTTTCGGGCCTCGTGCAGCGCATGCGCTCGATCGGCGACCCGAAGCCCGTGATCGGCGTGAGCGGCGGGCTCGACTCCACACACGCGCTGCTCGTCATCGCGCGGGCGATGGATCGGATGGGCCGCCCGCGCAGCGACATCCTCGCGTACACGATGCCGGGCTTCGCGACGAGCGAGCACACGAAGTCCAACGCGATCGCGCTGGCCGAGTCGGTGGGCGCGACGATCGAGACGATCGACATCCGGCCCGCCGCCACCGAGATGCTGCGGCAGATGGGCCACCCGTTCGGCGCGGGCGAGCCGGTGTACGACGTGACCTTCGAGAACGTGCAGGCGGGCCTGCGCACCGACTACCTGTTCCGCCTCGCCAACCACCACGGCGGCATGGTCGTGGGCACGGGTGACCTCTCGGAGATCGCGCTCGGCTGGTCGACCTACGGCGTGGGCGACCAGATGAGCCACTACGGCGTGAACTCGGGCGTGCCGAAGACGCTCATCCAGCACCTCATCCGCTGGGTGATCGCGCACGGCGACGAGCAGGGCGTGACGACCGAGGAGGCGACCGTGCTGCAGGCCGTGCTCGACACGGAGATCAGCCCCGAGCTCGTCCCCGCCGGCCAGGACGGCGCGGTGCAGTCGACCGAGTCGACCATCGGCCCCTACGCGCTGCACGACTTCGCGCTGCACCACATCCTGCGGTACGGCATGCGGCCGTCGAAGATCGCCTTCCTCGCCCAGCATGCGTGGGCCGATCCGCAGTCCGGCGCGTGGCCCCCGGGCTTCCCGGAGGAGGATCGCTTCGGCTACGACCTGCCGACGATCGCGAAGTGGCTGCAGGTGTTCCTGAAGCGCTTCTTCGGCTTCGCGCAGTTCAAGCGGTCGGCGATCCCGAACGGCCCCAAGGTCTCGCCCACCGGCTCGCTCTCGCCGCGCGGCGACTGGCGCGCCCCGTCGGACGGCAACGCCCGCGCGTGGCTCGCGGAGCTGAAGCGGGCGCTCCCCGACCTCGTGGAATGACGTCCGCACGCCGTGGAGTGACGGTCGCGCGCCGTGGAGTGACCGGCCCGCGCCGCCTATCGTGTGACGCATGGACGGCTTCGCGGCGGTCGACTTCGAGCTCGCGCGGCAGGTGCTGCAGCGCGGCGTCGCGGCGCTGTACCTCATCGCCTTCCTCTCGAGCCTGAACCAGTTCCGGCCCCTGCTCGGCGAGCGCGGGCTGCTGCCCGCACCCGAGCTGCTGGCCTGGGCGCGCTCGTCCGACCGCGCCGGGCGGATGCTGCGGCCGACGCTGTTCCGATGGATCCGGTACACGGATCGCCGGCTCGTCGCGCTCTGCGTGGCGGGGATCGTCGTCTCGGCGCTGCTCGTGGCGGGCCTGCCGCAGCTCGGGCCGCCGTGGCTGCCGATGCTCTGCTTCCTCGCGATCTGGTTCGGCTACATGTCGATCGTCTCGATCGGGCAGACGTTCTACGCCTTCGGGTGGGAGATGCTGCTGCTCGAGATGGGCTTCCTCGCCGCGTTCCTCGGCTCGAACGGCCAGCCGCCGGCCACCGCGATCCTCGTGATGTTCTGGTGGCTGGCGTTCCGGCTGGAGTTCGGCGCCGGCATGATCAAGATCCGCGGCGGCCGCGAGTGGCGCGACCTCACGGCCATGACGTACCACCACGAGACGCAGCCGATGCCCGGGCCGCTCAGCAGGCAGGCGCACCTGCTGCCGCGGTGGTTCCACCGGTTCGAGGTGATCGGCAACCACATCGCGCAGCTGCCGGCGCCGTGGCTGCTGTTCGCCCCCGCACTCGGGCTGCTCGTGCCCGACGCGATCCCGCAGGCGATCGGCGCGGCGGCGGCGGCCGTGATGATCCTGACCCAGCTGTGGCTCGTGGCGACGGGCAACTTCGCGTGGCTGAACTGGTCGGCGATCGTGCTGGCCGCCTCGGCGATCGCGGTGCCGTGGGCGCCGTCGCCGTCGGCGGAGATCCCGCCGTGGTGGATCGTCGTGACGAGCGTCGTCGCGGTCGGCTACGCCGCGCTCAGCTGGCCGGCCGCGCGCAACCTCGCCTCGCGCGGGCAGCTGATGAACGCGAGCTTCAACCGGTGGAACCTCGGCAACACGTACGGCGCGTTCGGCACGGTCACGCGCGTGCGCGACGAGGTGGTCGTCGAGGCGACCGAGGACGACGATCCGCACACGGCCCGCTGGGTGGAGTACGCGTTCAAGGGCAAGCCGGGTGATGTGCGGCGCATCCCGCCGCAGGTGGCGCCGTACCACCTGCGGCTGGACTGGCTGATGTGGTTCCTCGCCCTCGGCCGCGTGGAGGAGTGGTTCGAGGTGTTCCTCGTGCGGCTGCTCGAGGCCGATCGCGCGACGCTGCGCCTGCTGCGCCGCGATCCGTTCGAGGGCCGCCGGCCGCGCTGGATCCGCGCCACGATGTACCGCTACCGGTTCGCCACGCGCGAGGAGCACCGCCGCACGGGCGCGCGGTGGGTGCGCGAGGAGCAGTACCGCATGGTGCGGCCGATGGCGCTCGCCGACCTCGCGTGAGCGTCAGTCCCGGTCGGCCTCCACGCGGTCGCGCAGGCCCACGCGATCGGGGATCTCCATGGCGAGGCCCGGCAGCCAGCTCGACGGCTTCGGCCACGGCCGCGACGACGGCAGGGCGCGCAGCAGGTGCCGGATGTCGGCCTCGCGCGGGTTCTCGGAGCCGGACGCGGGCAGGATGCGACGCGGGGCGCGGTGCCCGAGCGCGCCGCACCACCAGTGCCGCCACGTGTCGGGTGCCGCCTCGGGCTCGAGCACGATGTAGTAGTCGGGCATGAGCGCGCCGCGCTCGAAGTGGGCGAGGGCCTGCTCGACCTCGACCTCGAGCGCGCCGAGCGTGGCGCGCTCCTCGAACAGCTCCACCCAGGCGGCGGCGACGTGCTCGAGCGGATCGGCGTCGTGCACGATCCACGGGCGGCTGGTGGCGGTGATGCGGCGGGCGGCGAGGGCGGGCTCGGTGTCGCGCAGCGAGAGCGTCTCGACGCCGTCGATCCCGTCGAGGTTCGCGAGGGCCTCATCGGAGGCGGATCCGACGACGGCCACGATGGTTCCTGTCGTGTTCTCCATGCCCCACTGTATGGCGATCCTCCGGGCGCTTGGCAAGACCCGGGTGGCTCGCCCGCTACCGATCGGGGCGACCTCGGGCCTACGCGCCGGAGCGGGCGTTGTAGACCGTGACGTCGCCGGCGTCGACCCCCGCTCGGTAGGCGCGCAGCACGGCGACGCCCTCGTCGTGCAGCACGCCCTGGGCCACGCGGATGCCGCGCGCCTCGAACTGCTCGGCCCAGTCGGCGACCATGGGGCCCTCGTCGAAGGTCGTGATCTGCTCGACCTCGGGGCCGTCGACGCCGATGACGAGCGAGCGCACGCCCGACCACAGCACGGCGCCGTAGCACTGCACGCACGGCCGTGCGTTCACGACGATCTCGTGCTCGGGCAGGCCCTCGCCGCCGAGATCCCACGCGCCCAGGTGCGCCTGCGCGAGGCCGAGCGCGACGACCTCGGCGTGCGCGGACGAGACGCCACTGCCGAGCACGGCGTTGACGCCGACCGACACGATCCGGCCGGTTGCGCGCTCCGACACGATAGCGGCGAACGGCCCGCCGCTGCCCTCGCGCCAGTTGCGGTCGGCCAGGCGGTGGGCGAGGGCCATGCGGTCCTCGACGGCGGGGATCTCGCCGGGCAGGGCGGCGAGCTCGTCGCGCACCCAGGCGGGCAGCGCGATGGTGAAGCTCTCGGCGAGCGGCGA
This sequence comes from Microbacterium petrolearium, assembly GCF_054782875.1. NCBI lineage: Bacteria > Bacillati > Actinomycetota > Actinomycetes > Micrococcales > Microbacteriaceae > Microbacterium > Microbacterium petrolearium. The sequence continues at coordinate 169,006 of NZ_BAAGRQ010000002.1, read as the reverse complement.
CGTGTCCACGGAGCTCACTCTTCGCTGCGGCTGAAGACGAGGCGCAGCGCGGCGAAGACGAGGACCGCCACGACGGCGACGGCCACGAGCTTGGCGATGAACCACATCAGCGAGAAGAGCAGCTCGATGACGAACCACGCGATGACGACGGCGACGATGACGCCGATCCAGGTCCACAGGGTGCTCTTGTTCACGCTTCCAGCCTAGGCCCCGGTGCGGATCACGCGAAGGCGGGCGCGTCCTGGTGGATCACGCTCCAGCCGTGCGGGGTCTGCTCGACGCGCAGCTGGGCGGGGATCTGCTCCTTCATCGCCTCGACGTGGCTGATGACGCCGACCGTGCGGCCGCCCTGGCGCAGCTCGTCGAGGGTGCGCATGGCGACGTCGAGGGTCTCGGCGTCGAGGGATCCGAAGCCCTCGTCGATGAAGAGCGTGTCGAGGCGGATGCCGCCGGCCCGACTCGTGACGACCTCCGCCAGGCCCAGCGCGAGGGCGAGGGAGGCGAGGAACGTCTCGCCGCCCGAGAGCGAGTGCGGCGGGCGGGCGCGCCCGGTGAAGCGGTCCATCACCTCGAGGCCGAGCCCGCTCGCGGCGCCGCGCGCGGCGAGGGCGTCGCTGTGCTGGAGGCGGTAGCGGTCGCCCGACATCTCGGCGAGCCGGGTGTTCGCGGCCGCGACGATCTCTTCGAGCTCGGCGGCGAGGACGAAGGTCTCGAGCTTCATGCGCCTCGCGTTCGGCGCGCGGCCCGCGACGGTGTCGGCGAGGCGCCGGATCGCGGCGGCCTCGGCCGCGAGGCCGGCGATCTGCGCGTGCGCGGCGGCGATGCGCTCGACGGCGCCCTCCAGGGTGCGGGCGCGCTCGGCGGCGGCGGTGTGCGCCTTCACGGCGGCTGCCCACGCCTCCTTGGCGGCGGCCACCGCAGCGGCGCTCGCGGTCGTGTCGACGGGCTCCTCGGGCAGCGCCTCGAGCTCGAGCTCGAGCAGGGTCGAACGCGTGGCGGCGAGGGCCGTGTCGTGCTCGTGGATGCGCGCGTCGAGGCCCTCGCGCTGCGCCGCGTCGCGCAGCGCGGTGAGCGCCTCGGCGGGGTCGGGGAAGCCGGCCTCGTCGACCGCGGTCTGCAGCGCGGCCGCGGCGTCGGCGGCGGCCTTCTCGGCGCGCGCGGACTCGCGCTGCGCCTCGGCGTAGGCGGTCGCGGCGGCAACCAGGCGCTCCTCCGCGTCGATGCGGGCGGCCACGGATTCGGCCGATCCCCGCGCCTCCGCGACGGCGGCGCGGTTCTGCGCGAGCGCGGCCTCGGCCGCCTCGATGCGCGCGTCGAGGTCGCTGCGCTCGGCGATGATCGCCGCGTGCTCGGCGTCGGCCCGCTGCGCCTCGGCCTCGAGCGCGTCGCGCTCGGCGACGAGGCGCTCCTTCTCGGCGGCGGCGGCCTCGGCGGCGGAGAGCTCCTGCTGCTTCGCGGCGAGCGCGGCCTCGAGCTCGTCGGCCGTGCCGCCGGCGGCGTCCCTCTGCGCGTCGGCGTGGGCGCGGTCGGCCTCGGCGAGGGCGGCGTTGGCCGTCTCGTATGCGGTGGTCGCGTCGCGGCGGGCGGCGTCGGCGCGCTTGATGTCGTCGACGGTGACGGGGTCGTCGCCGCGCGCGGCGGGTGCGGGGTGGCTGGTCGATCCGCAGACCGCGCAGGGCTCGCCGTCGACGAGCTCGGCGGCCAGCTCCCCCGCCATGCCGGCGAAGCGCCGCGCCTGCAGGTCGGCGAGGTGCGCCTCGGCCTCGTCCTTGCGCCTCTTGACCTGCTGCAGTGCCTCGAAGGCGGCGCGCTGGGCGTCGGCAAGCGCCGCGAGCGAGCGTGCTGCGGCGAGCCGGGTCTCGAGGGCGGCGACCGCCTGGCGCAGCGCGTCGATGGTCGCGGCGGCGACCTCCGCGCGGCCGAGCGCGGCCTGGATCCGCTCGCGCTCGGCGGGCAGCGCGCGCGTGCGCTCGGCGAGGGCGCCCGCGCGCTCGGCGGCGTCGGCGGCGCGGGCGCGCAGATCGCCCAGCGCCTGCTCGTCGGCGTCGAGGCGGGCCTCGATGTCGCGCACGGGGCGCCACGATCCGATGCGCTGCTGCGCCGTCGCGACGAGCTCGTCGAGGGCGTCGGGGTCGGCGCCGGCCTCGTGGCCTGCGCGGGCGTCGTCCCACTCCGCGCGGGCGTCGTCGAGCCTCGCGCCGGTGGCCTCGACCGCGGTGAGCGCCCGGGCGGCGCCGTCCTTCGCGGCGCGCACGGGCTCGGCGCGCTGGGCGGCCTCGCGCTCGGCGCGCAGCGCGGCGATGTCGTCGGCACGCGCCTCGAGCGCGGCGAGGGACTCGCGGGCGGCGTCGCGGCGCCGCTGCTTGTCGCGCTGGGCGGTGCGCTCGGTGTGCGCGGCCTCGGCCGCGGCGAGCTGCTCGGTCGCCTGCTGCTGGGCGGCGTCGGCCTCCTCGGCGAGGTGCCGGGCCCGCAGCGCGGCGCTGCCGATCCAGGCGATGCGCTCGTCGAGGCCCGGCGCGCCCCCGAGCGGCTCGAGGATGTCGCCCGCCGTCGCCTCGGCGTGCTCCAGCCGCGCCGTGAGGGCCTGGCTCTCGCCCTCGACGCGCGCGACGGCGTCCTTGCGGCGCTCCTCGAGCGCGCGCTCGTAGTCCTCGAAGCGCTTGGTGCCGAACAGCGTGCGCAGCAGGGCCTGCCGTTCGTCGTTCTTCGCCAGCAGGAAGCGTGCGAATCGGCCCTGGGCCAGCAGGATCACCTGCAGGAACTGCTGCTGGTTGAGCCCGATGACCCCGTCCACCAGCTGCGCGACATCGACGGGACGCGCCGCGCGGCCGATCCACTCCTCGCCCACGCGCTCGTACATGCGGGCCTCGGCGGGCTGCTTCGTGCTGCCGTCGCCGCGCTTCTTCGGCCGCAGGTAGTCGGGCGAGCGCTCGATGCGCCAGGTGCGCCCGCCGGTGGTGAACTCGAGCGCGACCTCGGTGGGGTCGTCCGGTCGCGCGTGATCGCTGCGCAGGCGCTTGTCGCCGTCCTCGTACCGCGGCACCGATCCGTACAGCGCGAAGCAGACGGCGTCGAGGATGCTCGACTTGCCGGCGCCCGTGCGTCCGCCGATCAGGAAGATGCCGTCCGCGGCATACGCGTCGAGATCCACGGTCTGGCGGGCGCGGAACGGCCCGAACCCCTCGATCTCGATGCGGTGGATCCTCATGCCGGCACCGTCGCCTCACGGTCGGCCGCGGTGCGCGCGGCGATGACGTCGGCGAGCAGCTCGTGCTCGTCGGCCGTGGCGCCCTCGCCCTCGCGCACGTGGGTGAGGAACGTGTCGATCAGCTCGCCGTCGCTGCGCGCGGCCACGACGCGGGCGCGGTAGCTGAGGCCGTCGTCCTCCGCGCGGTTCTGCGGGTCGAGCTGGATGGTGGCGCAGTGCGGGAAGCGCTGCTGCAGGCGGCGCATCGGCTCGGGCTGCGGCGTCGCGTCGGTGAGGACCGCGCACACCCAGGCGTCGGCGTGCACATCGTGCGCGGGGTCGGACAGCAGCTCGTCGAGCGTGCCGCGCAGGGTGACGAGCGGGCGCGGCACGGGCAGCTCCAGCCACTCGACGCCCGCGAGCCCGTCGGCGTCGAGGTCGACGAGCCACGAGCCGCGCGGCTTGCCGGCCTCGCTGAAGCTGTAGTGCAGGGGCGCGCCGCTGTAGCGGATGTGCTCGGCGAGCCGCGAGCGGCCGTGGATGTGCCCGAGCGCGACGTAGTCGGGCCCGTCGAAGGCCGCGAGCGGCACGACGTCGAGAGACCCCTGCCGCAGGTCGGTGCGGATCTCGCGCTCGACGCCCGGACTCGCCTCGACGCCGGCGGTGAAGCAGTGCGACGCCACGACCGATCGGCCGCCGCGCGCGGCGCGATCCGCGTTCACGAGCGACATGGCGTGCGCGATCGCCTGCTCCTGGGTGCGGATGGCGGTGCCCGGCCAGATGCCGCGCACGATGATCGGCTCGAGGTACGGGATGCCGTAGAAGCGCACGGGCCCGTGCTCGTCGGCCAGCGTGACGGGCGTGCCGACGCCCGCGGGATCGGTGACGACGTGGATCCCGTCGCGCAGCAGCGGCGCCATGAACCCGAGCCGCGCCGCGTTGTCGTGGTTGCCGCTCGTGAGCACGATCTGCGCACCCGCGTCGCTGATGCCGCGCAGCGCGTCGGTCAGCAGCGTGTAGCACGCGGCGGCGGGCGTCGCCGAGTCGAACACGTCGCCCGCGATCACGACGACGTCGACGCGGTGCTCGCGCACCTGATCCGTGAGCGCCCCCAGTACACCGCGCAGCGCATCGAGGGTCGAGTTCCCGTGGAACGACCGCCCGATGTGCCAGTCAGAGGTGTGCAGGATCCGCATACCCCCACGGTAAAGACGGCCTCCGACATTCCCGCGGCACACCGCCGCGGTTGCGCCGATCCCCAGCCGCCGTCGGCAATTGCACCCTTGCATGCGTTTTGCATGCGCGCCAGACTGCCGTCATGACGACGATCACGATCCGCGATGTCCCGGAGGAGGCGCGCGACGAGCTCGCGGCGCGCGCCGCACGCGGCGGCCGCTCGCTGCAGGAGTACCTGCGCACGGAGCTGATCGAGCTGGCGCGCAAGCCGGATGCGCAAGCGCTCGTCGCGCGGATCCGGGAGCGCAAGCGCGAGCACCCCGTGGACATCGCCTCGGACGAGATCGTCGACCTCGCCCACGCGGACCGCCGGTGACCGTCGTCATCGACGCGGGGGTGGTCGCATCCGCCCTGCTGTCATCGGGAGAGGACGGCGAGTGGGCGCTCTCGCTGCTCGCCGTCAACCCCCTGGCCGCGCCGCACCAGATGCCCGCCGAGGCGGCCAACGTGCTGCGACGAGCGGAGCTCGCGGGCAGGATCGACGCACAGACCGCGGCGCTCGCACACGACGACCTGCTCGATCTGCGCGTCGAGCTCTTCAGCTTCGAGCCGTTCGCGGCGCGGGCGTGGGAGCTGCGCCAGAGCGTCACGATCTACGACGCGTGGTACGTGGCGCTCGCCGAACATCTCGACGCGCCGCTCGCCACGCTGGATCTGCGCCTCAGCCGCGCGCCGGGGCCCCGTTGCGCGTTCCTGACCCCGCGGTGACAGGATCGAGCTGTGCCGACGTACGCCTTCACCGCCCCGCTGTGGAAGTGGTCCGCGCGCACCGAGGCCGGCGGCTGGTGGTTCGTGAGCCTCCCCTTTGAGGTCGCTGACGCCGTCGAGGGCCAGGCGATGCCCGGCGCGGGCTTCGGCAGCGTGCCCGTCGAGGTGACGGTGGGCGCCACGACCTGGCGGACGAGCGTCTTCCCGAGCAACGAGCAGAAGACCTACGTCCTCCCGATCAAGAAGTCCGTCCGCACCGCCGAGGGCATCGGCCCGGGCGACGACGTGCGCGTGCAGCTGCGGGTGGAGGGCTGAGTCCTCAGCCCTCGCTCGCGAGAGGCTCCCAGGGGTTCACGATCTGCACGCCCGTCGGGGCGAAGTCGGCCACGTTGCGCGTGGCGACGATCAGGCCGTGCACCAGCGCCGTCGCCGCGATGAGTCCATCGCGAATCGGTCGCGGGTTCGGGACGTGCAGTTCCGCGTCGCGGTACGCGATCTCGTACGTCACCGGCAGCACTCGGCCGCTGAAGAGCGGAAGCACCTCGTCTTCGAACCAGGCCTCGAGGCGATTGCCGCTCGTCGGGTCCGCCCGCTTCTTCTGGAGGATCCCGCGCTGGATCTCCCCCACGGTGATCACCGAGAGGTAGGTGTCGAGTACGTCGACGTCACTCAGCCAGGTGGTGACGTGAGGATCACGCCGTTCGGGAGACCTCCGCGCCTCGGAGACGACATTCGTGTCGAGGAGGAACATCGTGTTCAGTCCGCAAGATCCGGAATGACGGCAAGGGACCGATCCGGCTCGATCTCGAGGTCGTCATCGCCACTGCTCCGCGCACCGAGCACGTCGAGGAGGGTGCGGCGTCCACGGCGCGGGTCGAACAGCCTCGCGTAGTCAGCCGCCGAGAGCAGCACCGCCGTCGTGCGGCCGCGTTCGGTGATGAACACGGGCTCCGCCTCGGCCATCGCCTTGACCTCGCTCGGTCGCTGATTGAACTGCGTTGCCGTGACCTTTGACATGTTCACCTCCGCGCCTGGATAGATAGATAGGTAGGTAGGTAGGTAGGTAGGTAGTTATTTTATGGCGCGGTTCCGCTCCGGGCAACGGCCCGAGGCTGTCAGCTTGTGCAGACCGCGTCCGCACAGGGTGTCGGTGCCTCACGGCAGGATGTCGCCCAGATCGGGACGCCACTCGAGGAGGCATCAGATGACCAGCCCAACCCCAGGAACGGGTGCGACCGCCCACTACCCGCAGGACCGATACCCCTACGTCATCACGCGAGTAAGCGAGACGGGCAACACCTTCTGGATGACTCCACTCACCGAGGTAGACACCTCGACGGGACACGAGCCTTCACACTTCGACGGCCCTTTCCCGGTCTGGAGCCACACGTACACCCCGAGCGAGCTGCTGAGCATGCGCCAGGAGGACGCGCGCGAGATCAGGGTGACGCGCACCGCGAGAGGCTGGACCCACGGCGGCGTGCCGGTGACCGTCGGCAAAGCGCACTACTACCGCAACTACTCGTACTGATCGGCGCGCCGGACGGGCGATCTGTCCACGACTCTGAGCACTCAGAGCTGCACGCGTGCGCCTCCAAGCAGTCGCTCGCCGCTCCCGAGCGTCACGTCGAGGAGATAAGCCACCGCCTCATCGTTTTCCATCGGCTACGGATCGTGGATGTACCAGCACAGAACCATTCGCCCCGCCAGAATCGGCCACCCACTGAGACGCACGTGGTCCGCGAATGCCCGAACCTCGCCCAGTAGAGCTCCCGCCAGAGCTCTTCGGCGAAGACGTGCTCGGTGACCAGCGTGTCCCAGGTCCGAGCCACCGCGCAAAGCTCCTCAGAGACGTCGGTCGGTTCGTCAAGGCCTGCAGAAAGCCACTCCGCCACGTTTGGAGACCTCCGATCCCGCTCGCGCTCGGTGAACCTAGCCGGCATCTCGTGTACGGATCAAGCGACGGCTGACGTTCGCAGCCACGAGCGGACCATGGAGTGCCTCATAGCCCGTGCGACAACCGCGTCACTGGCCTACGACATCCGTAGAGCCGCTTAGCCACGCGTTTCGCACGACCGCCTCGATCCGACTAGCCACGGCGTCAGGCAGCTCGTGAGACCAGAACCGCAGCACGGTCCATCCACGTTCCCTCAGCAGTGAAGTCGTCTCGATATCTCGGCGACGGTTCCCGGCGATCTTCGTATGCCAGTAGGCGACGTTCACCTTGGGCATCGCGCAGTGATCAGGGCAGCCGTGCCAGTAGCAACCATCGATGAACACCGCAACGCGAGCGCGAGTGAAGAGGAGGTCAGCTGTTCGCCGAAGGTCAGGCTCCACGCGGGCATTGACGCGGTAACGAAGGCCGCGCCCGTGCACCAGACGGCGTACTGCCAACTCGGGCTTGGTATCGCGCCCCCGGTTGCCCTGCATCACCTTGCGGGCCGTCGCGTTCGTTGCCCATGACGCGCTCACGTACTCGAGGCTAACTGGCTCCGGTCTCCGGGCGCGCGCCTGCCGGAGCACTCGCCGACGGTCGATATGGTTGTCTCCATGTCGATCGATGTTCGCCGTCCTCTCGCAGTTGATCTCTTCGCCGGGGCCGGAGGGCTCTCGCTCGGCCTCGAGCAGGCGGGATACGAGGTTGCTGCGGCGGTCGAGTACGACCCGATCCACGCTGCGGTGCACGAGTTCAACTTTCCCTATGGGAAGACCTTCGCCGCAGATGTCTCGAAGATCACCGGCGAGCAGATCCGCAAGGAGTCAGAGATCGGCGACCGTGAGATCCATCTGGTCGCAGGCGGGCCGCCGTGCCAGGGAATCTCCATGATCGGTCGCCGCGCCATCGACGACCCGCGCAACGCGCTTCTCAAAGAGTTCGTGCGAGTCGTCCTCGAACTGCGTCCACGTTACTTCTTGATGGAGAACGTCGCGGGCCTGATGGTCGGCGGTCACCGCCAGCTCATCGACGAGGTTGTCGAGATGGTCGAGGCGGACGGCGCCTATCGGGTGGTGACGCCGATCAAGGTATTGCAGGCCGCGGACTACGGAACGCCGCAGTCGCGGCGGCGAGTGATCGTTCTCGGTGCACGCGCCGACGTCCCGCTGCCGAGCTACCCGACCGCGACTCACACGCCTCGCACCATCGGTGGACTCGTCCCGATGGCTCCGAGGCTCCCTTTGGGACCGAGCGTGATGGATGCTCTCAGCGATCTTCCTGATGCCGACGACTTCGAGGAGCTGCTCCACGACGACAATGTCGGCCATGTCACCTACGGGAAGCCGAGCGAGTACGCGGCACAACTACGCGGCTCTAAGAAGGACGCGACTGACTATTCACGCCCTCGCCCGCGGCTCGCAGACGAGCTGACGTCGTCCGCCCGCACCGTCCACACAAAGAAGTCGATCGACCGCTTCCAGGCCGCGCAGCCGGGGACGACGGAGAAGGTCAGCCGGTTCCTGCGCCTACACCCGGATGGGCTCTGTAACACGCTGCGAGCAGGTACCGCTTCTGATCGCGGGGCCTACACCGCGCCTAGGCCGATACACCCCGTACACCCGCGGGTCATCACGGTTCGGGAGGCTGCGCGCCTGCATGGCTATCCGGACTGGTTCCGGTTCCACGTCACGAAGTGGAACGGCTTCCGGGAAATCGGCAATTCGGTGCCCGCGCGCCTCGGCCGCGCGGTGGCTGCGGCCCTCCTCGAGGCAGACGGAGTCACGCCGACGAAGGGGAAGCCCGTCAAGCTCGGCTCGACGGATCTTCTCTACATGACAGCGGGTCAGGCGCACGAGCACTTCGGCCTCAAGGAACGCGTGATCCCTCAGCGTGACCGAAAGGTCGGCTGACTTGCCGAAGGACAAAGAAGCGCCCAGGTACGAGCAGATCCTCCGCTGGGTCTTCGAGCAGCGCTATCGTCCCGGCGACAGGCAGGTCGAGTGGGCGCGGGAGGACCTCGACAGCGGGGCGGAAGCGCTGCTGCTCAACCGTGTAAAGAACCTGGGCGACATCCCCTATACCTATCGCTTCAGAAAGGACATGCCCGAAGCGATCAATGCCACTGCACCCTCAGGCATGGAGTGGATCATTCGCGGTGCCGGCGACGGCAAGTATCGGTTCGATGCCATCCCGACGCAGATTCCGATCGTGCCTAACCCGGCCCTGAGCGTGACGAAGATTCCCGATGCCACACCGGAGATCATCGCTGCGGCCGCGCTGAGCGACGAGCAGGCCCTCCTCGCCAAGGTGCGATACAACCGCCTGATTGACATCTTCCTCGGAGTCGCTTCCTACTCGCTGCAGAACCATCTCCGAACGAAGGTCGCTGGCATCGGCCAGGTCGAAGTTGACGAGATCTATGCGGCCGTTGATCGCCACGGGCGCCAGTTCATCCTGCCGGTGCAAGCGAAGGGCGGATCCGACAGACTCGGCATCACACAGATCGAGCAAGACATGGCGGCCTGCGCCGTGAAGTGGCCGAACATGATCTGCCGGAACATCTCTGTGCAGTTCGCGGGAGATGGCCTCATCGCCCTGTTCGACCTAACTGTGCAAGACGACCGCGTAGTCATTCGACGAGAGGCCCACTATCGCCTGGTCCCTGCTTCAAAGATCACGGCGTCGGACCTACGCAACTATGACTTGGCCGCGGGCGCAGAGGACTCCTGATCGGTACCCGCCGAGAGCGGCCTGTAGGCCAAAAAGCGTGGATCGCATGTCGATCCGCGCGGCACCGAGGTTCGGCTCCACGTTTCTCGGCTCTTTGTGATGACGGTGTGTTGGCGCGGTGAGCGCGTCGGCGGTAGGTAGGTATCGAGGCCCCCAGGATGGAAGTTCTCACGCTGCCCAGCCGAAAGACCTCGAAGCTGCTCCACGCTATCGTCGCGACCCCTGACCTGACGACGTTCTGCTTCGATGAGCTCGGCCTCATCGCCGTCGGCCAACGATTGGAGCCGGATCGGGCGGCGATCGAGTGGCGCGTCGTCGAGCCGGCGGGTGGTGTCATCGCTGCGGCGCGGAGAGCGTCGCCAGAAGCACGGTCGCTCGTCATCTCGCGCATGTGTTCAGCCGCGGAGCGGAGCCGAGCGGAGTCGAGGCCTCACGATGGACTCCAGACCGGGGTTCTGCGGGAAGTTGCTGCCCGGTTGATCGCCGTTGGTGCGAGACCCACCACGTCTCCGACCACTCCCACGGCGCACCGACGCACACTGACAAGGCGGCAAGTTGTTAACTCGACCGCCGTCGTGATCGCTCGATCCGTAGCTTTACCCGTAGAGTGACGCTGACCCCCACGCCAGAGGAGAAGTGATGGAAAAGAACCGCCTTGACGATGTTTACGGACTAACGCGACGGCGGCTGCCTCTGACGTATACCGAGCGACCCCAGGTTGACGCTAGGTTCATAAACGAGCTCGGCCGCGACAACCACATCGTGGTCTATGGCTCGTCCAAGCAAGGCAAGACAAGCCTGCTTCTTCGAACTTTGAAAGAAGACGACTACGTCGTTGTCCAGTGCTCGACCGACTGGTCCAAAGAGAAGCTCTACGCGGGAATTTTGAAGCAAGTCGGCGTCACGATCACGGAGTCGACAACGCGCTCGGCAACTAGGTCAGAAGAGCTCGGCAGCGAGGTCGGAGGAGAGGTCGCTGCGTCAGTTTTCGCGAAGATTCGCGCCAAGGTGACCGGCAAAGCGACGGACACCGACGGTGAATCGGTCATCGAGCGAGCTATTCCTATCGACTTATCGTCTGCTGGCGACATCATGCATCTGCTCAATGAAATCGAGTTCGACAAATTTGTCGTCGTAGAAGACTTCCACTACCTATCCATCGAAGTTCAGAAGGCGTTCGCTTCCGATCTGAAGGCTTTCTACGAGAGATCGGAGATTCTCTTCATCATTGTCGGCGTCTGGTTGGAAGCGAACCGGCTTATCGTGTACAACGGGGATCTCGCACACCGGCTGACGTCGATCCCAGCGGATAAGTGGGAAAACGGCGAGCTGGCCCAGGTCGTGAGGGCCGGCGAATCGCTGATGAACGCCAGCTTCTCATCTGAGGTGGTGGATGCAGTGGTCGCACGGGCGCAGGGTAACGTTGGTCAGCTGCAAGAAGCACTCCGCCAGATGTTTATCGGACGAAACATCTACGCGACGTCGGCGGAGTTGGCCGTTTTCGACGATGTCGAAGAGGTAGGGGCAGCATACGAGTACGTCGCGGAGCAGTTGGCCGGGCGCTACGCGAACTCGATCACGAAGTTCTCGGAGGGCCTGCGCGACCAGAAGCTGCACATGTATAAGTGGATTATGCATGCCGTCATCTCTGCGACACCGGCGGAGCGGCGCGCTGGTTTGAAGGCGAACGACATCGTCCGCCACGTTCAGGATCACCATCCAATGGGCAAGTCCATTTACCCGAACAACATCCAGGCCGCGCTCACGAACGTCGCAAAGGTCCAGAGTCACGCGGAGATCACACCGATCATCTTCGACTACGACCTCACGCACAAGCGGCTAACGATTGTCGACAACGGTCTACACGTCTATCTAGAGGGCACACCGTCCGAGGACGCGCTTGGCTATCTCGCAAGTTTCGCCAACGAAGAGGAAGGTTCACTTCCCGTTAGCGCAGCATAGGGCGCGCCCTTGACTTGAATCTGCAACATAACTCGTCCGCCGGGCCCCGGGCCTGGTGAACCGATGTTGTGGCGTGTATCTGAACCGCCGACCCCGGCTGACCCGCAGGCTCAAGCATCTGTCAGACATGCTCTAGTGCCCTAGGGCGTGTTGATCAAGAAGGTGCGGGGTGGCCAGCCGCCGCGAGTTGCGCGGGAGAATGGGCGTGTGAAGATCCAGGTGCTGCATATCGAGGATTGCCCGAATTGGCAGGAGGCGGGCGATCGAGTACGGCTGGTGCTCGACTCGATCGGACGGGGCGATGTTCCGGTGGAGTTCGTGTTGATCCGCACCGAGGCTGAGGCGGTGAGCTCTGGTTTCGCGGGCTCGCCCACGATTCTTCTGGACGGTCAGGACTTGTTCCCGTCCCAGGGGAACACTGCCGACTTGGCGTGCAGGGTCTATCTGACCGAGCGCGGCTTTGCGGGTGCGCCGACGGTGGGACAGCTTGAGCGCACGCTGCAGGAGCGCGAAGCGCTCAGCGGAGATCGGTCTTGATCCAGATCAGCGCCGCGGCGAGGCTGACGGCGGCTCGGTAGTTGCGGGCGAGTTTGTCCGAGCGCATCGCGATGCCGCGCCACTGCTTGAGACGGTTGAAGCAGCGTTCTACGACGTTGCGTCCCTTGTAGCGTTCCTTCTGCTTGTCGCCGAAAGCGATCGGCCGGCCCGGCTTCTTGCGGCGGTGCGCGATCTGGTCGTCCCGCTCGGGGATGGTCGCCGCGATCCTCCGGTCGCGGAGCCAGGCGCGGTTCGCCCTTGAGGGGTACCCCTTGTCGGCGAGCACCCGGTCGGGGCGGGTGCGGGGGCGGCCCTTCCCGTCGCGGGGAACGCGGATGTTCTCCAGCACCGCGCTCATCATCGTGGTGTCGTTGATGTTCCCGGCGGTGATCATCATGCTCAGCGGCCGGCCGCGGCCGTCGCAGACCAGGTGCAGTTTGGTCGTCAGCCCGCCGCGGGAGCGTCCGATCCCGTGATCAGGCGGCTCGGACCACGGATTCTTGTGATTCGGCACAGCCCCCTGTGTCCCGGGCGAGGGTCGCGCCGTGCTGATGCACGCGCGCGATCGTGGAGTCGATCGAGACGACCCAGTCGATTTCCCGAGCGGCGTCGGCCTGCTTCTGCACCTCGGTGAGCAGCTTCTGCCAGGTGCCGTCCCCGGCCCACCGGTTGAACCGCTTGTAGATCGAGTTCCACTTCCCGAACCGTTCCGGAACGTCACGCCACGGCGCACCGGTCCGGTACTTCCACGCCATCCCCTCGATAGCGAGCCGGTGATCCGTCCACGGCCGCGACCGACCGGTCACCGTCGGCATCAACGGCTCCATCACGGCCCACACCTCGTCAGAGATCTCCTGTCGCGTCACCGTTCAAGACTCACCCACCGAGGAGCGGAACCTCTTGATCAACACGCCCTAGGCGAGGCCCATCCACCGGCCACTACCCGCAGCAACCGAAACTCGCGCCGCCGCCGCAGGCGCAGCACCCACGACGCAGGGGGCCCGAACGCCCGCAGCCCCTCCTTCACGCCGTAAGGCTCGACGGCGGTGATGCGGTACCACCGGCCGCGGTGCAGCACCCGCCCGCCGCCGGCGACCACGTTGCGGTACCAGTTGACGCCGTCGCCGTAGGTGAGCTCGGCGACGAGGCCCTCGGGCACGCGGGCGAGGATCAGCGGTGCCTCGTACGTGCGCCCCGACTTGCGGCCCACGTGCTCCACGATCGAGAACGGGCCGCGGCCGCGCCGGGCCGCGCGCAGCGTCAGCGGGTTGAGCGTGCGGTTGAGCAACGCGAGGTACCGCTTCTTGAAGGCGCCCATGCGGCACAGTCTGCTCCGTTCGGGGCCGCGCCGCCCGGGTAGGTTCGATCCATGCGCCTCGAACCGCCGGCCCGCCCGTTCACGTACGAGGGCGCCACGCTCGTGTGGGAGGAGCGCGGATCGGGCGACGTGACGTTCGTGCTGATCCACGGGATCGGGATGGGGCGGAGCGTGTTCGGCGGGCTCGGCGAGCGGCTGAGCGCCCACGGCCGGGCGATCGCGATCGACCTGCCCGGCTACGGCGAGGCGCCCGAGCCGCCGCGCGTGCCGACCGTGGAGCGGATGGCCGACATGGTCGCCGCGTTCCTGCGCGCGCACGGGATCGAGGCGCCGGTGCTCGTGGGGCACTCGATGGGGGCGCAGGTGGCCGTCGAGGTCGCCGCGCGGCACCCGGCCCTCCAGGCCCGCCCCGTGCTCATCGGGCCGACCGTGGAGATCGGCGAGCGCCGCGCGTTCACCCAGCTGCGGCGCCTGGCGACCGACCTGCTCGACGAGAGCCCCAAGGTGCTGCTCATCGGCGCGCGCGAGTACGTGCGCGCCGGCCCGCACCTGCGCCTGAAGATGCGCGCCATGCTCACCCACGCGCCCGAGCGGGCGTTCCCGCGCGTGGCCGAGCCCGCGCTCGTGCTGCGCGGCGAGAAGGACCTCGTCGCCCCGCACGACTGGTGCCGCGCCGTCGCCGACGCCCTCCCCCTCGGGCAGCTGCGCGAGATCCCCGACAGCGGGCACGAGGCGATGATCCGCAATCCCGATCCGGCGGCGGATCGGATCGTCGCATGGCTCGCCGAGACCGGCGAGCGCGGGGTCGCGGATGCCGATCCGTCCGCGTAGCGTGGCGGGATGACAGACCCCCAGCAGCCATCGCTCGTGCAGCACGCCCGACTCCAGCAGGCGCTCGACGCCTGGGCCGAGCGGAAGGACGCGCAGACGCACAGCGACGCGCTGCGGCGGGCCATGTCGGGCCAGCTGCTGCTCGACATCAGCGCGTCGACGTTCGCCGATCCCGACAACCCCATGCAGCAGGGCGACACGCTCGCCGTGGCCTCGGTGCGCGACGCCGACGGCAAGGACCTGCTGCTGGCCTTCACCGACAACGACCGCCTGCGCGCCTTCACCACGGCCGAGGAGCCGCGCTCCCTCGCCCAGTCGGGCGCGGCGACGCTCGAGCACGCCATCGCGCAGCACGAGGGCATCGCGATCGACGCCGGCACGGACGGCGCCTTCATCGCGTACGCCGACGAGATCTCGCGCGCCTTCGGCGCCAACCCCGCCGACGCCGCGCGGCTCGCTTCGGCGACGACGGACGGCGGCGTGCCGCTCGACGAGTTCCTCGGCCTGCTTCGCGACGCCGTGGTCTACGTGGGCGGCATCCCCGTCGCGGGCGAGGACGGCGAGGTCACAGGCTACCGGATCGCGACAGCCACGCGCGCGGACGGCGGTGTGCTGCACGCCGTCTTCTCCAGCCCCGCCGAGCTGTGGGCGTGGACACCCGACGCCATGGCGCAGCCGACGACGATCGACCGGATCGTCGAGAGCGCCCGCGACGACGGCATGGCCGGTCTCGTCGTGAACCCCGTCGGCCCGAGCGCCGAGCTCGAGCTGGCCTGGTTCGACCGCGCGGAGTGACACCGGGCCGGGCGCAGCACGCGCCCGCCCCGCCCCGCTA
This sequence comes from Microbacterium petrolearium, assembly GCF_054782875.1. Taxonomy (NCBI): domain Bacteria; kingdom Bacillati; phylum Actinomycetota; class Actinomycetes; order Micrococcales; family Microbacteriaceae; genus Microbacterium; species Microbacterium petrolearium. The sequence continues at coordinate 153,726 of NZ_BAAGRQ010000002.1, read as the reverse complement.
CTCCCGCTCTTCGGCCGCCCGGTTCGCCGCCTCCACGAGCACCTGAGCGGCCTCGGCGGGCCTGGTCAGCTGCGGCCAGTGGCTCGTGGGCAGCCCGATGATCGTGAGCTCGTGCAGCGCGTCGAGCTCGGTGGTCATCGGATGCCCCGCCTCGATGAGCTGCTCGATCTGCTCCTTCGGGAACGCCGTGGCGAACACCGTCACGGGGATGCGGTGGCGTGCCTCGTCGCGCAGGCGGATCGGCTCCGTCGCCACGCGGGCCGGCTCGGGGATGGCGTTCGCGACGAACTCCGCGAGCTGCTGCTCGGTGAAGTCGGCGAACTCCGCGTCCTCGAAGTACGCCGCGCGGTCCTCGGGGAACGGGATGACCCCGTCGACGACGGGCAGCTCGTCGTTGACGACGAGGCCGTCCGGCGGCGGGAACGAGTCGACGAACACGACGTGCGCCACGCGATCCGGCCGCGCGTCGGCCGCGCCCCACGCCACGTTGCTGCCGCCCGAGTGGCCGGCGAGCACGACCGGCCCGTCGATGCCGTCGATCAGCGCGACGACCGCGTCGATCTGATCCTGCAGCCCCACGTCGGTGCTGTCGCCGGGCGCGAGGCCGGGCAGCGTGGGCGTGTGCACGCGGTGCCCCGCGGCCTCGAGGGCCGGCACCTGCGCCGACCACGACGATCCGTCCAGCCAGAAGCCGGCGATGAGAATGATGTCCATGCCCCGACGCTAGACCGGGCCACCGACATCCGAAACGCCCGTCAGCGCGCGGCGAGCACCCCGGCGCGCTCGGGATGGGCGGCGAACCAGTCGGCCACGTACCAGCACACGGGCAGCACCTCGCGGTCGCCGCGCGCCTCGATGTCGGCGACGGCGCGCTCGGTGATCTCGCCGGCGTAGCCGTGCCCGCGGAACGACGGCACCGTGAACGCGCGCGTGAGCGCCACGGTGCGGCCGTTGTCGCGGTAGTCCAGCACGCTCACCAGGTCGTCGCCGCGGTGCAGCGTGTAGCGGGAGGCCGCGGTGTCGTTCGCGAACGTGAGATCGGTCACCCGAACAGGCTACGCGCGTGCGGCGACACCGGCGCCGGAACGCCCGATGACGTCATGTTTCGTCACGTGGCGACGCGGTTTGACATGCGGCGTCACACCGGGCAATAATCGGCGGCATGTCTGCCAACGCCACGATTCTGTCCGCCCAGGAGGCGAATGGAGTTGCCGGGATGATGATGCCCGGTCGCGTTGGCATGTGCTGTCGAATGTGCCGCTGAGTCGAATCCGTTCCTCGCTGCGCCGCTCTGACGGGCGCTGAGCCCTGGCTCCCCGCGGAGCCCTCCCCGCCGCATCCTCACGCGGCCCCGCTGCATCGCATCCCGATGCCGCATCGACGCACACCCGCATCGGGTGACATCCCAAGGACCTCCTCATGTCGAACACCGCCTTCCTCGACCGCCCCGCCGCCACGACCTCCGCCCAGGCCCCCGCGGACACCGCGACCGGCTCCCCGATCCGCTCCTCCGCCGCCACCCTGCCCGCCGGCACCTCGCCCCGCGGCTTCGCGCTGTACGTGGGAATCGACGAGGTGAAGGCCGCCATCGACGGCGTCAGCCTGCCCACGCTCGTCGAGGCGCTGCGCCGCACGCTCGCCGAGCTCGCGCCGAGCGCCGAGACCTACGCCGCCGTGGCCCTCGCACCGCAGTCGGCCGGCGGGCGCGACGTGGACGTCGTGCGCCTCGCGCTCAAGGAGCCGGGCGCCGCCGCGCGCGCCAAGCAGGAGGCGCCGAAGCCCGAGACGGGCACGGGTGTGGTCGTCGATCTGTCGCGCAAGCGCATCGTCATCGACGGCGAGACCGCGCCGCTCACCTTCAAGGAGTTCGAGCTGCTGCAGTACCTCGTGCTGCGCGAGGGCCGCACGATCGCGCGCGGCGAGCTCGTCGAGTCGCTGTGGGACGCCGCCGACGCGAACGCGCCCGGCGAGCGCACGATCGACGTGCACGTGCGCCGCCTGCGCGCCAAGCTCGGCCGCTACGAGGAGATCGTGCGCACGGTGCGCGGCGTCGGCTACCGCTTCGACCGCCACGCCGACGTCGCCATCCGCTACGGCACCGGCACGCCCTCCCCCGACCGCTTCTGATCGCGCACGCCCTCACACCGCGCATGTCGGCGGCCCGGCGTAGCGTGGGGGCATGATCCCGGCCGCCGCGCTCGCCCCGCGTCACGCGACGCGCACGCGCGACCCCCGGCCCGATCCGGGCCCGCGGCTCGAGGGCGAGTACCGGCCGCGCGGCGAGCTCGACCTCGTCGCCACCGTCGCCGCGCTGCAGCGCGGACCGGGCGATCCGACACAGACGATCGGCGGGCCCGTGCTCTGGCGCGCGACACGAACCCCCGAGGGCGTCGCGACGCTCGCGTTGCGGCAGGCGGCCGACGGATCGGTGCGGCTGGCGGCCTGGGGGCCCGGGCGCGAGTGGGCCATCGCGCAGGCGCCGGCGCTGTGCGGCTCGGGCGACGATCCCTTGTCCTTCGAGCCGCGCCTGCCCTGGCTCGCCGAGGCGCACCGCCGCCACCCCGGGCTGCGGCTGGCCCGCACGGATCTGCTCTTCGACGCGCTCGCGCAGGCCATCACCGAGCAGAAGGTCACGCTGCGGCAGGCGTTCGGCGCATGGCGGCGGATCGTCACCTGGTGCGGCGAGCGCGCCCCCGGGCCCACGCCGGTGCCGATGTTCGCGCCGCCCTCCCCCGAGGGCTGGCGGCGCGTGCCCTCGTGGGCGTGGCACCGCGCGGGGCTCGAACCGCCGCAGGCCCGCACGATCGCCGAGGCCGCCGCGCGGGCGGCCTCGCTCGAGCGCGCCGCGTCCGCCGGTCGGCTCGACGCCGCGCTCGGCAGTCTGCGCGGCATCGGACCGTGGACGATCGCCGAGACGCGGATCCGCGCCCTCGGCGATCCGGACGCCGTGAGCGTGGGCGACTTCCACCTCGCGCATCACGTGGGCTACGCCCTCACCGGCGCGCGCACCGACGACGCCGGCATGATCGAGCTGCTCGAGCCCTGGCGCGGGCACCGGCAGCGCGTCATCCGCCTCATCTACGCCGCCGGCCGGGCCGAGCCCCGGCGCGGCCCGCGGTTGCACATGGAGGACCACCGGGATCGCTGACGCGAGCCCACGACCGCCGCGACGGCCGCGCCGGAGACGGCCGCGCCGACCCCGCCCGCCGGCCGCACCGAGCCCGTAGCCTGGGGGCATGACCCGCTCCCGCACCCTGCTCCTCGCGCTCGGCGTGCTGGCCCTCGGCGTCGTCATCGGCGTCATCCTGCAGAACGTGCTGCTCGGGGCGCTGCTGGGGCTCCTGGGCGCCCTCGCGATCTTCCTCGCGTTCGAGAGCCGCCGCGGCCGCAACGCCGGCGTGAACGACGAGGACAAGGGCATCGAGCTCTGAAATCCGCCCCTGATCGGGCCTCTCAGGGAACTCGGAGGTCACCGGTCAGGCGTCCTGTTATCCGTTCGTTACGCAAGATACCGGATCGGGCCCGATCCGCATGCTGACGCGGATCGGGGGCGATTCGGCGGATCGCGGCCGGGGGCGAATCGCCGTCGGACCAGGAGTTACGCTCTCACGCCACGTCCAGGTAAACGCCGGGTGGCGCTCAGGTTACGGCTGGCAGGGTCGTCCGGTCGTACCCGATCGCCCGCGCCTCCGATGCGCGGGGCCGCCGAACCGAAGAGCGGCCACCGTCCTGGCGGGACCCGAACCCGCCAGGGCCCTCGACGCGGGTGCCCTGAACACGACACGGACCCGATGCTTCACACGCTTCCCCACGCCACGCCCATCACCGCCCCCAAGCACCCCCGGCGCTCGCACCGCGGCCGCTTCCTCGCCACCGCCGCGCTCGGCGCCGCGCTCCTCGTCACCGGCACCGCCCTCACCGCGCAGGCCCAGACGCAGGCCGTGCAGGCCGAGGCCGCCGCCGCGACGCCCGCTCCCGAGGCCCCCGAGCTGTCGATCCCGGCCCGCGTCGCCGACGAGGCCGAGTCGACGCTCGCCGAGGCGAACGCCGTGCTCGAGACCGCGGTCGACGGCGTCGACACCGGCGAGCTGCGCGATTACGTGCACAAGCTCAGCAACTACGACCAGATGCCGCAGGTCACGGTCACCGGCCTCGTCGACGCCGCCTCGCAGGAGGCGCAGGAGGTCGTCGCCCAGACCGCGCAGGTCAAGGCCGACGCCGCCCGCGAGGCCGCCGAGGCTCAGCGCGCCGCCGAGGAGCAGGCCGCCGCCGAGGCCGCCGCCGCGCAGGCCGCCGCCGTCGCCAGCACCCCCGAGGGCGCCCAGGCCGCCGCGCGCGACATCGCCGCGTCGCAGTACGGCTGGGGCGGCGACCAGTTCGGCTGCCTCTACAACCTCTGGATGAAGGAGTCGGGCTGGAACCACCAGGCCATGAACCCGTCCAGCGGCGCGTACGGCATCCCGCAGTCGCTGCCGGGATCGAAGATGGCCACGGTCGGCGCCGACTGGCAGACCAACCCCGTCACGCAGATCCGCTGGGGCCTCGACTACATCTCGCGCGCCTACGGCACCCCGTGCGCCGCCTGGGGCCACTCGCAGTCGGTCAACTGGTACTGAGCCCGACCGCCCGTCAGTCCCAGAGGACGACGCGGCGGCCGTTGAGCTGCTCCACGCGCACGGGGGTCTCGTAGAGCTCCACGAGCTTCGGGACCGTGACGACATCCTCCACGGGGCCGTGGTGCAGGACGCGGCCGTCGCGCATCGCGATGATCGTGTCGGCGAACTGCGCCGCGATGTTGATGTCGTGCATCACGACGACGATCTTCAGCCCGCGGTCGTCGGCCAGGTCGGCGATGAGCTTCATGAGCGCCACGGCGTGCTTGGGGTCGAGGTTGTTGAGCGGCTCGTCCAGCAGCACGTACTCCGTGTCCTGCGCGAGGGCCATCGCCACGAACGCGCGCTGACGCTGCCCGCCCGAGAGCTCGTCGAGGAAGCGGTGGCGGTAGGGCTGCAGGTCGAGGTCGTCGATCGCGCGCTCGATGTGCGCGCGGTCGTCGACCGTGAGGCGCCCGCCCGAGTGCGGGAAGCGCCCGAACTCGACGAGATCCTCCACCGTGAGCCGCGCGGACACGTGGTTGTCCTGCCGCAGCACCGCGATCGTGCGGGCGAGCTCACGCGAATCCGCCTTCGTCACGTCCCGGCCGTCGACCGTCACCGTGCCCGCATCGGGGCGGATCAGTCGGCCGACCAGTCCGAACAGCGTCGACTTGCCGGCGCCGTTCGGTCCGATCAGCGCGGTCACGCCCGCCTCGCCGAACGAGACCGTCACGTCGTCGAGCACGGTCGTGTGTCCGTAGCGCTTGGTGGCGCCGTCGAGCGCGATCATCGCGCCCCCTTTCGCAGCACGAGGAAGAGGAAGAACAGGCCGCCGACGAACTCGATGATGGTCGACAGCGTGGCGCCGAAGTCCAGCACCTGCTCCAGCAGCAGCTGACCGCCCACGAGGCACAGCACGCCCAGCAGCACGGCCGTCGGCAGGGTCCACACGTGGCGGAACGATCCGGCGTACGCGTACGCGAGGTTCGCCACGATGAGCCCGAAGAAGAGGATCGGCCCCACGAGCGCCGTCGAGGCGGCGACCATGACCGACACGACGAGGAAGAGGATCATCACCGTGCGCCGGTGGTTCACCCCCAGCCCGACGGCGGCCTGCTCGCCGAGCGTGAGCACGTCGAGCGTGCGCAGCAGGGGCAGCAGCGCGGCGACGCCGCCCGTCACGAGCACCGCGGTGAACAGCAGCAGCGTGGGATCGGGTTTGGTGAGCGAGGCGAACATCGCGTCGGCGACCACGTCGAAGTCGAGCGGATCGAGCATGCGCTGCATCCACTCGGTGAAGCTGCGGAAGAACGTGCCGAGCACGATCCCCACGAGCAGCATGAGATGGATCGAGCGCCGCTTGCCGCCGAACATCCATGTGAACAGGAACACGCTGAAGCCGACCATCACGGCGACCTGGATGAGCCACATCACCCAGGTGTCGGCGCGCAGGAAGCCCACGGACCCGAACAGGAACACCGTGAGCGTGACGATGAGGCCGAAGAACGCATCGAACCCCATGATCGACGGCGTGAGGATGCGGTTCTGCGTGATCGTGTGGAACACCACCGTCGAGACGCCCACGGCCGCCGCGACGACGATCATGGTCAGCACCGACAGCCCGCGGATCTGCAGGCCCAGCAGCAGCACGCTCGGCGGCAGATCCCACAGCAGGTAGAACGCGATCACGGCCGCCACGGCGGCAGCGAGCACGCCGAGGCGCACGGCCGGGCGGGCCCACAGGGCGGCCAGCGGCGCGCGCGCCGGGGCGGAGACGGCGGCGGGGGTCTCAGTGAGCACGCGAACGCCTCCTCAGCAGCAGCCACAGGAACAGCGCGGCGCCGATGACGCCCACGATCACCGACAGCGGGATCTCGTACGGATGCCGCAGAGTGCGGGCCAGGATGTCGCACGCGACGATGAAGACGGCGCCCAGGCCCGCGACCCACGGGATCGAGCGGCGCACGTTGTCGCCGATGATGAGGCTCACGACATTCGGCACGACGAGGCCGAGGAACGGCAGCATGCCGGCGGTGACGAGGACGGCGGCCGTGATGACGGCCGTGACGACCATGCCGATCGCCACGACGCGGCGGTAGTTCAGGCCGAGGTTCGTGGCGAACTCCTCGCCCATGCCGATGACGCTGAAACGGTCGGCGGCGAACCAGGCGACGACCACCATGGCCGCGGCGAACCAGACGAGCTCGTAGCGCCCCGTCATCACGCTCGCGAAACTGCCCTGCGCCCACTGCCCGAGCGACTGCAGCAGGTCCTGGCTGTACGCGAAGAAGGTGGTCACGGCCCCCACGACGCCGCCGAGCATGATCCCGACGAGCGGCACGAGCACGAGGTGCCGCACGGGCACGCGGCGGATGACGCGCAGGAACACCCACGTGCCGGCGAGGGCGAACGCCGACACGACCACCATCTGCAGCATGACGGGCATGCCGGGCCACAGCAGCAGGATCAGCAGCATGCCCAGCGAGCCGAACTCCGTCACGCCCGTCGTCGACGGCTCGACGAACTTGTTGCGCACGAGCATCTGCATGATGAGGCCCGCGATGCCGAGCGAGGCGCCGACGAGGACGAGGGCCACGGTGCGCGGGACGCGGCTGGCCAGCAGCAGGAACACGCCGTGGCCGTCGGCGTTCACGCCGTCGGTGAGCGAGACGTCGCTCGAGGCGCCGATGAACAGGCTCAGCGCCGAGAGGGCGACGAGGAGCACGCCGATGAGCACCCCCACCCACGTGCGCCGGGATCGGCGTGCGGGGGCGGGGGCGCTCGTCAGCGAGGTGGCCGGGGCGACGGCCATCACAGGAACCGCATGAGTTGCCGGCGGCGCCTTACTCGGCGATCTGCATGACGTCGTCGGTCATGATCTTCGTCGTCTCGATGCCGCCGAACACGATGTACCAGGCCACCGGGTCGAGATACACGATGTGGCCCTCCTGCGCGGCCGTCGTCTGGTTCACGATGTCGTTGTCGAGGATCGCGGCGGCCGACTCGCTCGATCCGCTGTCGCCGCCCGTGGCCGTGTTGCGGTCGATCACCCAGAGGTAGTCGGGGTCGGCCTCGAGCAGGAACTCGAACGAGATCGGCTCGCCGTGGGTGGCAGCCTCGATGTCGTCCATCACCGGCTGCACGCCGAACACGTCGTAGATCAGCCCGCCGCGCAGGTTGCGGCCGGAGTAGTCGCCCAGCGAGGGCTTGAGCGCCGAGATGCCGTCGCCCGAGACCATGACGCCGAGGCCCGTGCCGGCCTCGGCCGTGACGGCCTTGGCCTCCTCGATGCCCGCCTCGAGCTCCTCGATCGCCGCGGCGGCCTCGTCCTGGGCCCCCAGCACCTCGCCGAGGAACGTGACGTTGCGCTCGAGGGTCTCCTCGAAGGAGCCCTGCGACGACATGTCGATGGTCGGGGCGATGTCCTTCAGCTCGTCGTAGAGCGCCGCCGAGCGGCCACCCAGGATGATGAGATCCGGCTCCTGCTCGGCGATCGCGAGCACGTCGGCCTCGAAGAGCGTGCCGGCGTTGAACGCGTCGTCCGCCAGGCCGTCCTCGAGGTAGTCGGGCACGGAATCGAGCGGCGCGCCGGCGACCTCGCCGCCCAGGCTCGTCCAGGTGTCGAACGACGCCATGTCGAAGATGACGACCTTCTCGGGGTCGCGCGGCACCTCCACGCTCACGTCCTCGTACGCCGGCTCCTCGTCCTCGCCCGCGGTGTTGAACGCGAAGTCCCACACGAGCGGCTCGGCGGTGCCGGGCTCGGGCGTGCCCTGGGGTGCGGAGGCGTCGGCGGCCGCGCAGCCGGCGAGCGCGAGGGCGGAGGCGGCGACGATCGAGAGCGTCGCGAGCGGGCGGGTGGTCTTCATGGGCATGCTCCTATCGGGAGGTGCGCGGTATCAGCCGCGGCTCCGTCGGTGAGGGGGATCGGCGGTTCGGGATTCCGGCACTCCGGCCCGACCGCCTGCTGGTTAGGCTAACCTAACCATATGCCGCTGTCGAACACCGCCCCCGCGTCCGCCTTCGCCCTCGAGCGGGAGCCGCAGGAGCTGAGGTTCCGCGCGACGCGCCTCGTCTCGCGCGAGGCCATCACGCGGCACTACCTCCGCATTCGGCTGCAGGGCGACGACCTCGTCGGCTTCGGCCCCGCGGGACACGACGACCACATCCGCGTTTTCTTCGGCGGCCCCGAGACCGCCGACGCCCCGTTCGGCACCGTCGAGGAGCTGCGCGCGCTGCCCAGCCGCGAGTTCACGCCGCTGGCCTGGGGCGACGACTGGCTCGACCTCGAGTTCGCCGTGCACGGCGACGAGGGCGTCGCGGGCGTGTGGGCGGCGACCGCCCCGCTCGGCGCGATCGCCGGCGTCGGCGGCCCCCGCGGCTCGATGCGCGTCGCGGGCACGCCCGACGGATGGCTGCTCGCGGGCGACGAGACGGCCGTGCCGCAGATCCGCCGCTACGCCGCCCTCATCCCCGAGGGCGCGGACGCCCGCATCCTCGTCGAGGTCGCGGATGCCGCGCACGAGATCCCGATCGACGCCCCCGTGCGCGTGGAGTACGTGCACCGCGACGGCGCGGCGGAGGGCCGGGCCCTCGCCGCCGCGCTCGATGCCGTCACGGCCGAGCAGCGCCCGGCCGGCTCGGTGTTCGGCTTCGTCGCCGCCGAGCAGTCCATCGTCAAGCCCGGCCGCGCGCTGCTCTGCGACCGGTGGGGCCTCGGCCCCGAGCAGATCGTCGTGAAGGGCTACTGGAAGCGCGGCGACGCCGGCTACCACGCGCCCCACTGAGCCGATCCGGCGCTACATCTCCTCGTGCGTGTCGGGGTCGCCGTCCCAGATGCGCCCGCGCTCGAGCGCCGAGATGGCGTCGACCTCGTCATCCGTCAGCTCGAAGCCGAACACGTCGGCGTTCTCGATCTGCCGCGTCGGATCGGACGACTTGGGGATCGGCGTGGCGCCCAGCTGCACGTGCCAGCGGACGACCACCTGGGTGGGGCCGACGCCGTGCGCCGCGGCGATGTCGTGCAGCACCGGCTCGGCGAGCAGCTCGCTGCGGCGGCCCAGGGGGCTCCAGCTCTCGGTGCGGATGCCGTGCTCGGCGTGGAAGGCGCGCAGCTCGGCCTGCGGGAAGTAGGGGTGCAGCTCCACCTGGTTGACGGCCGGCACCACGCCGGTCTCGTCGATGAGGCGCCGGAGCATCGGGATCGTGAAGTTCGACACGCCCACCGACGCGACCACGCCCTCGTCACGCAGCGCGATCATGCCGCGGAACGTGTCGACGTACTTGTCCACCCGCGGGTTGGGCCAGTGGATGAGCAGCAGGTCGATGCGGCCGAGGCCGAGCGTCTCGCTGGAGGCCCGCCCGCTGGCGATCGCCTCGTCGTAGCCGTGATGGCGGCCGGGCACCTTCGTCGTGACGATGATCTCGTCGCGGTCGATGCCGCTGCGGCGCACGGCCTCGCCGACCTCGCGCTCGTTGCCGTAGTTCACGGCGGTGTCGAGCAGCCGGTAGCCGCCCGCGATGGCGGATTCGATCGCGGCGATGCCGTCGTCTCCGGTGAGCTTGTAGGTGCCGAGGCCGATCTGCGCGAAGGGCCGTCCGTCGTTGAGCGCGATGCGAGGGATGTCGATGGCCATGCCCCGACCCTACGCCTCGTCGTACCGTGGAGGCATGGCCGCGCGAGACGACGACGCCACGGGCGAGGCGGAGGACCCCCGTCTGGCCGCCCTGCGCTACCGGCTTGAGCGTGATGGCGTGATCCCGCGCGAGGAGGAGGCCGAGACGCGCCCGTCCGGACCGCGATGGTCGACGACGGAGGAGCGCGCGGCCGTCGTCGAGCAGGCGATCCAGCAGGCCATCCGGCGCGGCGAGTTCGACGACCTGCCCGGCGCGGGCAAGCCGATCGAGGGGCTCGGCGAGCGGCACGATCCGGACTGGTGGGTGCGCCGCAAGATCGAGCGCGAGCAGCTCACGGGCCTCGGCCCGCCGGCCCTGGCGCTGCGCGTGGAGCACGCGGAGTTCGCCGAGCGCCTCGACGCGCTCACGCACGAGCGCGACGTGCGCGAGTACGTCGAGGACTTCAACCACCGGGTGCGCGAGGCGCGGCTGCAGCTGCTGGGCGGCCCACCCGTGGTCACCCCCGAGCACGACGTGGAGGCCGAGCTCACCGCGTGGCGCGAGCGGCGCGCCGAACGCGCCCGCGCCGCAGCCCGTGCGCGCGCGCAGGAGCCGCCGCGACGCCGCTGGTGGCGGCGGCGCTGACGGGCCGCGGCGCGCCCTACGTGAGCCGGCCGTCGCCGGGCCGCGAGACGCGCAGCCAGCGGTAGCCGTAGGCGGGCAGCTCCAGCTCGACCTCGCCCTGCTCGCCCACCTCGAGCCGCTCGGCGCCCAGCAGGTCGACGAGCGAGACGCCGTCGGGCTCCCCCTCGAGGCGGAACCGCGTGACGGCGGGCTCGTCGGCGAAGTTGTGCACCGCGATCATGCGGCCCAGATCCGCCGTCAGCGAGTGCACGAGCACGGCGGGCGCGTCCTGCTCGATCACCTCGAAGTGGCCCCACCCGAGCTCGGGCGACAGGCGGTAGCGCGAGACGAGGTCGCGGAAGAAGTGCAGCAGCGAGCCCGGGTCCTCCAGCTGATCGGCCACGTTCACGTGCTGCGGCCCGTACCCGCCCTCCGGGGGGCGCGACACAAGCCGCCGCGGCGGCGCGCTGGAGAACCCGCCGCCCCGCTCGGGCGACCACTGCATGGGCGTGCGCACCGCGTGCCGGCCCGGCAGCTCGGGGTTCTCGCCCATGCCGATCTCCTCGCCGTAGAACAGCACGGGCGTGCCCGGCAGCGTGAACAGCAGGCTGTACGCCATCCGGATGCGGCGCGGGTCGCCCTGCAGCATGGGCGGCAGTCGGCGCACGATGCCGCGTCCGTACACGCGCTGGCCCTCGTCCGGCGCGAGCGCTTCGAACACCTCCTGGCGCTCGTCCTCGGTGAGCTGATCCAAGGTCAGCTCGTCGTGGTTGCGCAGGAAGTTGGCCCACTGCGTCTCGACGGGCAGCTCGGGGCGGGACGTCAGCGTCTCGACGAGCGGCACGGGATCCTGCCGCACGAGCGAGAGATAGAGCCGCTGCATGCCGGCGAAGTCGAACTGCATCGTCAGCTCCTGGCCGTCGTCGTTCGCGCCGAAGTACGCCACCTGCTGCTCGTACGGCAGGTTGACCTCGCCCAGCAGCACGGCCTCGCTCGAGCGCCGCTGCAGGAAGCGGCGGATGTCGCGCAGGAAGTCGTGGGGGTTGGCCATGTCGGCGCCCTCGGGCACCTCGAGCAGGAACGGCACGGCGTCGACGCGGAAGCCCGACACCCCCAGCTCCAGCCAGAAGCCGACCGTCTTGGCGATCTCGTCGCGGACGCGCGGGTTGGTCACGTTCAGGTCGGGCTGGTGCTCGTAGAAGCTGTGCAGGTACCACTGCCCCGACTTCTCGTCCTTCGTCCAGACGCCGTCGGCCTCGCCGGGGAAGACGGGGTTCTGCTGCCCCTCGGGCGGCGGATCGTCGCGCCACACGTAGTAGTCGCGATACGGCGAGTCCACGCTGCGCTTCGCGGCGACGAACCACGGGTGCCTGTCGGACGTGTGGTTGATCACGAGGTCGACGATCACCCGCATGCCGCGATCCTTCGCCGTGCGCACCACCTCGACGAAGTCGCCGTGGCTGCCCAGGCGCGGGTCGATGCCGTAGAAGTCCGTCACGTCGTAGCCGTCGTCCTTGCGGGGGCTCGGGTAGAACGGCATGAGCCACAGGCACGTCACCCCGATCTGGGCGAGGTAGTCGATGCGGGCGGCGAGCCCCTGCAGGTCGCCCACCCCGTCGCCGTCGGAGTCGACGAACTTCTCCACGTCGAGGCAGTAGATGACCGCCGACTTCCACCACAGGTCGCTCGTGTCCGTGAGCCTCATGTCCGCTCCCTCAGCAGGGGCAGGATGTCGGACTGCGCGGCCGCGAGGAAGTCCGACTGGTCCTGCCCGACGTGATGCAGATAGACGCGGTCGAATCCGATCCGCGTGAGCTCGGCGACGCGCTCGGCCAGCTCGCCCGCGTCGCTCGCCACCATCACCGCCTCGCGCAGCGCCCGCTCGTCGACCTCGCCGACGGCGGCGTCGAAGTCCTCGGGCTGCTCGATGTCCCAGCACCGCGGCGGCGAGACGAGGCCGTTTCGCCACTGATCCCGCGCGATCGCGAGCGCGTCGGCGTCCGACGCGGCCCAGCTCACGTGCACCTGCAGCACGCAGGGGCCCGATCCCCCGGCCGACCGGTAGGCGTCGACCACCCGACGCAGCGCGTCCGGCGCCTGGGCGACGGTCGCGAGCCCATCGGCCCACGACGCGGCCCAGCCCGCGGTCTCGGGGCTCGTCGCGGCCGCGAGGAACGGCGGCGCGACCTCGGGCCGGCTCCACAGCCGCGACCGATGCACGGTGACGCGACCGTCGTGGCTGACCTCCTCGCCCGCGAGCAGCCGGCGCATGACGTCGGCGCTCTCGCGCAGGCGCTCGTTGCGCTCGTCCTTCGGCGGCCACGGGTCGCCGGTGACGTGCTCGTTCATCGCCTCGCCGCTGCCGAGCGCCGCCCAGAACCGGCCGGGGAACATCTCGCCGAGCGTCGCGATCGCGTGCGCCAGCACGACGGGGTGGTAGCGCTGCCCGGGCGCCGTCACCACGCCGAACGGGAACCGGGTCTGCGCGAGCGCGGCGCCGAGCCAGCTCCAGGCGAAGCCGGACTGCCCCTGCCGCGGGCTCCAGGGCGCGAGGTGATCCGAGCACATCGCGCCGTCGAACCCGACCTCCTCGGCGCGGGCCACGTCGTCGAGCAGAGCGCTGGGCGCGATCTGCTCGTGCGAGGCGTGGAATCCGATGAACACCATCGGCCCGATGATTCCGCGCCGCGAGCGGTGGCGGAACCCCCTTTCGCGCGTCGGTCGGGATGCGCTAACGGGCGGCGGCACGCACGCCGATCCGTCGATCGCAACCGCTGCACTTCGGGTTCCGATGAACATCCGGTGAATGTCACAGAAAAGTAACGCCGGAGCTTCCCTCCGTTACTTATCCGTTATAGAGTCCTCATCACGGAAGCCGTTTGCTGTGGCGGTGACCGCATGTGATTGCAGGACACTCTTGGTGCAAGGGACAAGGGGCCGGTCGGATCCTCACCGACCGGCCCTTTCCCTTGCCCGGGGAGCGCCGGCGGTCGGCTTGGATACAGTTGAATACATGGCTGATCGCAGGCTCGCCGTCGAGGCGTGGGAGAACCTCTTCCGCGCGCAGCACGAGATCTTCGCGCTGCTCGAGGGCGACTTCGACGGCGCCGCCCTCACCCAGCCCGAGTACGACGTGCTGCTCACCGTCGTGCGCTCCCCCGACCGCACCGCGCGCCTGCGCGAGGTGACCGCCAACATGCTCATCAGCCAGCCCAGCGTCTCGCGCCTCGTGGACCGGATGGTCACGCGCGGCCTCGTCACGAAGACCCCGGATCCCGAGGACGGGCGCGGATCGCTCGTCACCGCCACCGAGGCGGGCGAGCGGGCGTTCCGCGCGATCGCGACCCGCCACGGCAAGCACATCGCCGACCGCATGAGCGCGCTCAGCACCGACGAGCTGAGAATGCTGAAATCTCTCACGCAGAAGCTGCGCGATTCCCTGTAGATCCAAGGGGCGCGGCTTGAGCGGGAGACGACGAAGGCCCGGTTCCTCAGGAACCGGGCCTTGTCTACTGTCTCAACACAGTGTGCGCCCGAAGGGACTCGAACCCCTAACCTTCTGATCCGTAGTCAGATGCTCTATCCATTGAGCTACGGGCGCAGTTTCCGCTGCCGAAGCAACCTGTCCATAGTACATCACGCGTCGGCGCCTCGCGAAATCAGGCCGACTCCGCCGCGCCCTCCTCCGCCGGCTCCGCGTCCTGCCGCGCGCGCCGCCGCGCGCGGGCGTCGGCCGAGAGCCGCTGCAGGTCGACCAGGCGCAGCGCCTGCATGCGCGCGTCGCGCATCCGGGCGTAGTCGGGGTCCTGGTCGGGGCGCATGCCCTCGATCCGCAGTCGGCTGTCGAGGTTCTGCTGCACGTCGTGCCACGCGGCATCGCGCGCCGCCTCGACGAGCTCCCTCACCTGCTCGGGCGCGTCCGCCCGCTCGCGCAGCTGCTTGGCCACGCCGGCGGCCTGCTTGGCGCGGCGCCGCAGGTTGCGCACGTCGCGGTCGCGGTAGTCGTGCGTGCCGTGGGGCTGCGAGTGCCGGCCCCACGCGCGCTTGCGCGCCGCGGTCATCGCCTCCGAGACGTCCTCCTGCTCCTTCGCCAGCTGCGCGAGCGCCTCGCGGGCGGTGGGAGCGAAATGGTCGGGATCGAAGCTCTCGCCGAGCGAGATCGTGCTCACCAGGATGCGGTTCTTCACCTGCAGCCGCGCCGCGGCGAGCGCGATCGCCACACCCTCCGCGATGGCATCGGCGTTGCGTCCCACGAGCCCTCCCCTATCCCCTCCCAGGGTAGTGGAGTGCGTCCGCGCGCCCACCGGGAACCGCCCCGGGCCGGGCCCTTCAGACGGCGGCCGACACCGTGTCGGGCACGGCCTCCACGGCCACGGGATCGCGCTCGGGGAGCACGACGGGGTGGGCCCCCGCCATCCGCTCGAGCACGCGCACCACCTGGCACGAGTAGCCGAATTCGTTGTCGTACCAGACGTAGAGCACCACGTTCTCGTCGCCGTCGGCGATCGTCGCGAGCCCGTCGACGACGCCGGCCCTGCTGCTGCCCACGAAGTCGCTCGAGACCACCTCGGGCGACTCGATGTAGTCGATCTGCGGGCGCAGCGGCGAGGTGAGCGAGGTGCGCCGCAGGTGCGCGTTGATCTCGTCGCGGGTGACGGCGCGCCCCAGCCGCAGGTTGAGGATCGCGAGCGAGACGTCGGGCGTCGGCACGCGGATCGCCGATCCCGTGAGCTTGCCCTTCAGCTGCGGCAGCGCCTTCGCCACGGCCTTCGCCGCCCCGGTCTCGGTGATGACCAAGTTGAGCGTCGCGGCCCGGCCGCGCCGGTCTCCCCTGTGGAAGTTGTCGATGAGGTTCTGGTCGTTCGTGAACGAGTGCACGGTCTCGACGTGCCCGCGCTCGATGCCGTAGGCCTCGTCGAGCACGGCGAGCACGGGCGTGATCGCGTTCGTCGTGCACGAGGCGGCCGACACGATCGCGTCGCGGGGCTCGATGTCGTCGCCGTTCACGCCCGCGACGATGTTCTTGACGGCGCCCTTGCCCGGCGCGGTCAGCAGCACGCGCGCCACGCCCTTCGACCGCAGGTGCTGCGCCAGGCCCTCCTCGTCGCGCCAGCGCCCCGTGTTGTCGACGACGATCGCGTCGCGGATCCCGTAGCGCGCGTAGTCGACGGCGGCCGGATCGTCGGAGTGGATCACCTGGATGAGGGTGCCGTTGGCGAGGATCGTGCTGTTGCGCTCGTCGACCTCGATGGACCCCTGGAACGGGCCGTGCACCGAGTCGCGGCGCAGGAGGCTCGCGCGCTTGCGCAGGTCGCCGTCGCCGCCCCCGCGCACGACGATCGCGCGCAGCCGCAGCCCGGACGCGCGCCCGGCGTGCGCGATGAGGATGCGCGCGATGAGGCGGCCGATGCGCCCGAAGCCGTAGAGCACCACGTCGGTCGGCGCGGGCGCCTGGGCCCCGACCACCTCAGCCAGCTCGACGCGCAGGAAGTCGGCCAGGGCCGCGGGCTCGTACGAACCGCCCTGCGCGTCGAACCGGGCGATGAGGCGCGCGATGTCGATCGATGCGGCACCGAGATCGAGGCTCTCGAGCGTCTCGAGCACCGCGAGGGTCTTGGCCGGATCGAGCGCCTCCTCGTCGGTCTGCCGCGCGAAGCGATGCGCCTTCAGGATGTCGACGGGCGAGCCGCCGACGAGGCGCCGGCCGTGGATCGAGGGGACGACGCCGTGGTCGCGATGCAGGCGCCCGATCACGGGGATCATCCGCTCCGCGAGCTCCTCCCGCGCGGTCCACGCCGACTGCTGCTCTTCGTACGCGCCCACGTCACTCCTTCGCTTGTGGCGATCTGCGTTGCCAGCCTAGGAATGCCCGGCGCCGTCTTGCCGCCGCCGGCGCGCGCAAGAACCGACGTTCTTTCGCAGGACGCAAGGGAATCGGATCCGGGTGCCCGGGGAGCGACGCCGTAGGCTTAGGGGGAATATCGCAAGGCCCGCTCGCGGGTCGCGTCCGAGGGGGATCACATGCAGTACGTACCCACGTGGCCGGTCATCGCCGCGCGCATCGACGCGACCGGAAACGGCGTGCTCACGATGAACGACACCGAGCACCCGATCGCCACGGACTCCGCCGAGAACGCCCGCCGCGAGGTCGTGCGCTTCTGCGCCGAGACCGCCCAGCGCCTCCAGCGCCCCGTGCGCGTCACGGTCGAGGAGCCCGACGCGACGTGGCCCCTCATCGTGCACCCGGACGGCAAGGTCGACGCGGCCGAGGAGCCCGCCGACGAGCCGGCGCCCGTCGTCGCCCCCGAGCAGGGCCGGGGCGAGGCCGACGGCTCGGCGTTCGCCGGCCCGCGCCGCTCGAGCCACCTGCCCGCCGACACGGCCGGCACGCCGATCACCGCGCCGCCGCTCGGGCCCGAGCCGATCCAGGACGCCGACGCCCCCGCCGTGCCGGTCGATCCGGCCTCCGCCGCGGCCCAGGCGCCCGAGCCCGCCGCCCCCGCGCCCGCCCCGGCCGCCGCGCCCGCCGACGAGGCGCAGGCAGCCGACGGCCACGCCCCGGTCGTCGCCCCGCAGCCGTCGCCCGCGCCCCTGCCGCTGCCGACCCCGGCCGGCGCGACCCCGCCCGCCGCCATGCCGGTGGCCCGCCAGATCACGCCGCAGACGCGCCGGTCGTTCATCGCGCCCGAGCGCCTCGAGGAGCCCGCCACGCGCGGCTTCCGCGGCGCGCTCGCGCGGGCCGGCATGCGGGTGCCGCCGAGCGCGGCCGAGCGCGCCGAGCGCGAGGATCAGGCCGCCGTCTCGCAGCACTGGCCCGGCCCGCGCACGATCGCCGTCGTGAACGGAAAGGGCGGCGCGAACAAGACGCCCACCACGATCCTGCTCTCGGCGGTCTTCGCCCGCTACGGCGGCGCCGGCGTGCTGGCGTGGGACAACAACCAGACGCGCGGCACGCTGGGCTGGCGCACCGAGCAGGGGCCGCACGACGCCACGCTGCACGACCTGCTGCCCGAGACCGAGCGGCTGCTGTCCACCGACGCACAGTCCGCCGAGCTCGCGCGCTTCGTTCACCACCAGTCGCGCGACCGCTACGACGTGCTGCGCTCGCAGCCGATGGTGCTCGCCAGCCAGCAGCGCGTGTCGTCGGAGGATGTGGACCGCATCCACGACGTCGCCGCCAAGTACTACCGCCTCATCGTCATGGACTCGGGCAACGACGAGTCCGACCCCATGTGGCTGCGGATGATCGACCACACCGATCAGCTCGTCGTCGCCACGTCGTCGCGCGCCGAGCACGCCGAGGCCGGCGCGCTGCTGCTCGAGGCGCTCGCGGAGCGCGACGAGCGCTCGGCCGCCCTCTCGCGCAACGCCGTGGCGATCGTGAGCCAGTCGGACGAGAAGGCCACGGCCGCCGAGCTGCGCCGGATCGAGGACGGCTACCGCGAGCTCGTGCGCGAGGTCGTGCGCATCCCCTTCGACCCGGGCATGGGCGCCGCCCAGCTGCACTACCGCGTGCTGCGGCCCGAGACCCAGCGCGCCTGGCTCGGCGCCGCCGCCGCGATCGCCCGCGGCCTCGGGGGCTGAGGGCCCGCGGCCTCGGGAGCTGACGCGGCGCGCCGGCGCGTCAGCCGGTGGCGCCGAGCTGCGCCTCGACGGAGCGGTACAGGTCGCGGGAGACCGAGAAGCGCGCCTCGTCGTCGGGCTGGCCGAGCGCGGCGACGTACACGCGCACCGTGCCCTGCGCGGTGACGATGTCCTTGGCCGAGAGCAGGTTGCTCTTCTCGAGGGTGCCGGTCTTGATGCCGACGACGCCGGGATCGGCGAGGAGCTCGTTCGTGTTCTCGACGAGCCCGGCGCCGGGCAGCTCCACGGCGGGGGTGGCGACGATCTCGGCGATCACGGGGTCCGCCATGGCGAGCCGTCCGAGCCCGATGAGCGCGGCCGCCGTCGCGGTGTCGGCCGGATCGATGCCGGTCGGCTCGACGACGACGATGCCGTCCAGTCCGTTCTCGACGAGGAAGGCGCCTGCGGCCGCCGCGAACGCGGCGTCGTCGCCCCAGATCTCCGTCACGAGGATGTCGGCGTAGTTGCAGGCCGATCCCATCAGCATGCCCTGCAGCAGCTGGTACTGCGTGAGCGTGCCGCCGGCCGGCACGGGCAGCGCCGACTCTCCCCTGGCCAGGTACTCCTCGTACGAGGCGTTCCAGCGCGAGATGAAGTGGTACACGTCGCCCGGCTCGCCGGGCGCGAAGGGACGCTCCTCCAGGACCATCAGCGCGGTGATCAGCTTCGTGATGCTCGCCATCGGCACGGGCTGATCCGCGGCGACGTGCACCTCGCCGCTGCCCACGGCCACCGCCGCGGTGCCCTGCTTCGGCCAGGCGATCAGCGCCGGGTCGAGCCCGTCGGCGGCCTCGGGAGCCGCCTCGGCGACGGCGCTGGGCGCGTCGCCCGTGTCACCCAGCAGGGCGTTCGTGATCCCGACCGCGCCCGAGCCGAGCACGACCGCGACGACGGCGATGACGATCGTGCGCGCGAGGCGCCGGCGCCGGCGCGCACTGAACGGGCGCCTCGGGCGGGCGTCGACGTCGGGTTCCATGTCACCTCCACAATGACACAACCCGACGGATGTCCCGGTGTCGGACCCGCGTTCCGACACCTCCGCAGCATCCCCCGGAAACGCGAGAAGGGCCCCCATCCCGGGGGCCCTTCTCGCGTGGCGGAGACGGAGGGACCCCGTCGCGCGCATCCGTGCGCGCTCCTCCTCAAATCCCGCAGCATCCCCCGGAAACGCGAGAAGGGCCCCCATCCCGGGGGCCCTTCTCGCGTGGCGGAGACGGAGGGATTTGAACCCTCGGTCCCCTTAAAGGGGACTCCACCTTAGCAGGGTGGTGCACTAGGCCTGACTATGCGACGTCTCCAGTCACCCGCGAACGGGTGCACCCGTCCATGCTACCCGATCTCGTCAGCCGGCATTTCCGGCGGAGCACCGTCGGTCGGCGGCGGTCTGCCCGGGGATGTTCGAGCCGAGCTCCACGGGTCCGGCGCTCTCCTCGGGCGTCGGGGCCGCGCCGTCCTCCGGGGCCGCGGCCGTGCCCTCCGGGGGCGCGACGTTCTCCTCGGGCGGCGGAGCCTGCTCGCCCTCTCCGGTGCCGCCCTGCGCCTCGTCCTCGGAGACCGATCCGGTTCCCTCGGCGGTCACCTGGATGGGCACGTTCGCGTTGATGGCCTCGAACAGCTGCGTGGCGGATTCCTCGTCGGGGATGCGGCGGTTGGCGTCGGCCGGATCGACGAACACGGGGTACTGCACGAAGACGAAGTCCTGGTACTGCACGTCCTTCACGGCGAGCGCGAGCTGCGCGAGGTAGATGGGGTCGGCCAGCGCCGGGGTCTTCTCGATGTTCTCGACCACGGCGCGCGCCAGGTTGTAGACGGTGCCCATGTTGCCCAGCACCTCGGGGCTCACGACCTTGTTCACGAGGGCCGACATGAACACCTGCTGGTTGCTGATGCGGGCGATGTCGCTGCCGTCGTCGACTCCGGCGCGGGTCCGCAGGAACGCCAGCGCGCGGTCTCCGCTGATCGTGTTCTCGCCGGCCTCGAAGTACGCGCCTGCCTTGGGATCGTGGATCCCGCCCGCCACGCACACGGTGACGCCCCCGATCGCGTTGGTGATGTCGATCACCCCGCCCCAGGTCACGCTCGCGGCGTGGTCGATCGTCTGGCCGGTGAGCTCCTCGACGGCGCTCACGGTGCAGCTGAGCCCGCCGTAGGAGTACGCGGCGTTGATCATCTCGCGCCCGTCGCCGCCGACGTTGCCCTCTTCGTCCTCGCAGCGCGGGATGTAGGTGACGAGGTCGCGCGGAAAGCTCACCACGGTGACGCGACGCGGCGCGGGCGAGATGTGCATGAGCATGAGCACGTCGCTGCGCGCACTGTCGAGCTCCAGCCCGTTCTCGCCGTAGTCGTCGGGATCATCGGAGCAGCGATTGCCCATGATCTCCTGGTGCTCCCAGTCGCACACGTCGAGGCCGGCGAGCAGGATGTTGAAACCCCGGTTGTCGAGCTCGGCGATCGCGGGGGCCTCGGTCTGGCCGTCGAGGTCGACGGTGTTCTCCGACGCGAACGTGGAGGTGAGGTCGTAGACGATGTAGCCGATCACGCCGAGGCCCGCGACGAGCACGGTGGACAGGGCGATGGCGACGAACGCGAGCGCCTGGCGCACGGGGTTGGACTTCGGCAGCTGCCCGTGCCGCGCCACCGTGCGGCGCGCGTGGCGCTTCGACGACTCGCTCATCCGATCCCTTTCATGGCGGAGGGTGTGGGATTCGAACCCACGGGACATCGCTGCCCACTGGTTTTCAAGACCAGATCCTTCGGCCGCTCGGACAACCCTCCAGGCGTCTCCGCCGGGCACCCAAGTCTAGTGGACGGATCCGGCGGCCATTCTCCCGGCGCGATCTGGGGGAACTCTGTACGACGGGCCGCGGTTCACACAGAGTTCACAGGGCGCACGGGAGACCCCGCGATCGGCCCGTTCAGGCGAGGCCGAGCGTCTGGAATGCCGTCGCGACGCCGCCGTCCTCGACGTCGTCGGTGATGTCGGTCGCCTCGTGGCTGACCTCTTCGGGCGCCTGGCCCATGGCGAAGGCGCGGCCGCCGTTCTCGGCCGCCCAGCGGAACATCCCGATGTCGTTGCGGCCGTCGCCGATCACGACGACGTCGGCGGCGGCGAAGCCCGTCAGCTCGCACACCCGCGCCAGCGCGGTGCTCTTGTCGACGCCCTTGGGCGCGATGTCGAGCCAGGCCGTCCAGCCCACCGCGTACGAGACCTGGTTGAGGCCCATCCTGTCGACCATCTCGACGAAGTCGGCCTCGGTGTGCTCGGGCGAGACGACGACGACGCGCGAGACCATGAGGCCCTTCATGTCGGCCAGGTCGACCTGCTTCGCGTTCGCGCGGTGCAGGCCCCAGTCGTCCACGTAGTGCGTGTAGAGGCGCGACCCGTCGGGCAGCTCGACGAGGTAGTTGGCGTCGGGCAGGTGCGTCTCGAGCAGCTCGATCACATCGGTGCAGTCGAACTGCTCGGTGAAGTGGCGGATGTAGCCGGATTCCGAGGCGTCGTCGCGGATCAGGATGGCGGCGCCGTTCGAGCAGACGACGTACTCGGGCTGGATGTCGAGGCCGCGCAGCACGTGCGAGGTCGCCTCCCAGCTGCGGCCCGTGGCGAGGGTGACGAGGTGCCCGCCCGCGACGGCCGCGTGCACGGCGTCGACGACGCCCGGGCTGAACGTCTCGTCCTCGAGGAGGACCGTCCCGTCGATGTCCAGGGCCACAAGACGACGGGTTGCAGAGCTCATGCCGCCAGTCTATGGGGAGCCCCGGACGGGCCGGTTCCGGGCTCTCGGCCGCGCCGATTCCGGTGCTCTCGGACGCGGCGGGCGTGCCTACGCGACGGGCTCGAGCACCTCGAGGCCGCCCATGTACGGCACGAGCGGGGCCGGCACCTTCACCGATCCATCGGGCTGCTGGTGCGTCTCGAGCAGCGCGACGATCCACCGGGTGGTGGCGAGCGTGCCGTTCAGCGTGGCCACGTGCTCGGTGCGACCGCCCTCCTCCGGGCGGTGGCGCACGTCGAGCCGGCGGGCCTGGTACGTCGTGCAGTTGGAGGTGGAGGTGAGCTCGCGGTACGCGCCCTGCGTGGGCACCCACGCCTCGGTGTCGTACTTGCGGGCGGCGCTGGATCCCAGATCCCCCGCCGCCACGTCGATCACGCGGTAGGCGAGGCCGAGCGACTGCAGCACGCGCTCCTCGAGCGCGAGCAGGCGCTCGTGCTCGGCCTCGGCATCCTCGGGGGTGGTGTACGAGAACATCTCGAGCTTGTTGAACTGGTGCACGCGGATGATGCCGCGGGTGTCCTTGCCGTGCGATCCGGCCTCGCGGCGGTAGCACGTGGACCAGCCGGCGTAGCGGACGGGCCCCTTCGACAGGTCGATGATCTCGCCCTTGTGGTACCCCGCGAGCGCGACCTCGCTCGTGCCCACCAGGTACATGTCGTCCTCTTCGAGGTGGTAGATCTCGTCGGCGTGCGCGCCGAGGAAGCCCGTGCCGGCCATGATGTCGGGCCGCACGAGCGTGGGCGTGATCATGGGGGTGAAGTCCTGCTCGAGCGCCACGCTGAGCGCGTAGTTCATGAGCGCGATCTCGAGCCGCGCGCCCACGCCCTTGAGGAAGTAGAACCGGGCGCCCGAGACCTTGGCGCCGCGCTCCATGTCGATGGCGCCGAGCTTCTCGCCGAGCGAGAGGTGGTCGAGGGGGCCGTCGGGGAACTCGGCGGGATCGAAGGTGCGGATCTCGCCGACCTCGCGCAGCGTGACGAAGTCGTCCTCGCCGCCCTCCGGAACGCCGTCGATCACGACGTTCTCGATAAGCGCCATCGCCTTGGCGAACGCCTCCTCGGCCTGGTTCGCGGCCTGCTGCGCGTCCTTGACCTTGGCGGCGAGCTCCTTGGCCTGCGCGACGAGCGCCGGCTTCTCGTCCTTGGGCGCCTGCGCCACCGTCTTGCCGAACGCGTTCTGCTCGGCGCGCAGCTCCTCGAACGCCGTCAGCGCGGCGCGGCGGGCCTTCTCGGCCTCCACCGCCTGCTCGACCGTCTCGGGCGAGTGCCCGCGGGCCACCTGCGAGCGGATGACGAGGTCGGGGTTCTCACGCAGAAGGGCCGGATCGATCACGCGTCAAGTCTAGGGCGCGGGCCGGTGCGGGTTGTCGGGTGTCGGGTGGTCGGTCGTCGGGTGTCGGCGAGCGTCGGCCGTCGTCGAGGGCCCGGTTCCGGGGGACCCGGACTCGAGGTCACAGGTTCGCGAGGAGATCCCGGCTTCCGAGGAGGGATCGGGACGGATCCGTCCTCTCGAACCGGGATTCCCTCTCGAGTGGTGGCGGTTCCGGCCGAGAGGGCACCGGTTCGAGGAGAACCCGGTTCACGAGGAGGCCCCGGTTCGAGAGGAGATCCCCGTTCCCGAGGAGGGATCGGGATGGATCCGTCCTCTCGAACCGGGATGTCCTCTCGATCGATGGCCCGCGGGTGCCCGCCTACTCCCGCTCCCCCGCGCCGGGCGCGTGGTCGTCGGGCAGGGGCTCGCGGTCGTCGGTCGGCGTTCCCCCGTCGTCGGCGTCCACCGGCGCGTGCTCCCCGTCCACCGGATCCTCGCCGGCCGGCAGCTCGGAGTCCTCGCCGATGACCGGATCCTCACCGAGGGGCAGTTCCGGATCCTCGCTGACGCGGTCGTTCGCGAGATCGCGGCGGTCGTCGTTGTGCGTCATGTCGTACCTCCTTGTTCGCCTGCCAGCCTCGCGCCGCCGCGGGCGCATCGGGAGGGCATTGACGCGGGCGCGCGGATGCGGCATCGGCGTTGCGTGTGCACCGACCACGGCGATCTGAGGTTCAGTTCGACGACCGGGTCCCGGTACGCAACGCGATGAGCTGCTCGATACGCTCCCAGGGCACGTGTCGTCGCAGGGCAGCGCGGAGAACCACCGCAGGCCGGCGGAGCGGATCAGCGGATCGGCGGGTCAGCCAATCAGGGGATCGGCGGATCACCGGACGGAGCGTTCGATCGTGCGGACGCCACCGTGACGCCGACCGCGGCGGCGTCGGATTCGGCCGAATCGACGAACCGCACGGCCGATTCGGGCCGGTCGACGATCCTGCGACCGGTGGGACTGATCCACTCGAGCTCGCCGTCCTCGCGCTGCCGCACGCGCCACGGCGAGTTGTGCTTGAGCACGTGGTGTCCGCGGCAGAGCACACCGAGGTTCGCGACGCTCGTGCGCCCGCCTTCCGCGAAGGCGACCGTGTGGTCGATGTCGCATCGCCTGGCCGGCAGCCGGCACCCCGGGAACCTGCAGTGCTCGTCACGCGCGTGCAGGAACCGGCGCTGCGCTGCGGTCGGCAGATAGTGGTCGGCGGCGCGCAGCGCCCCCGTGTCGGGATCGCGGAACAGCCGCTCCCATCCCGGGGCCGACGCCGCGAGCCGACGGGCGGTGTCGGAGTCGATCGGGCCGTACCCCGCGAGGAACGCGGCATCCTCTCCGATCCCGATGACCGTGCGCACCGGGATCGTCACCTGGACCGTGCCGCGGATGCCGTCGAGCGCGTTCGCTCCGGTGGCGTCGTGCGCAACGTGCGCTTGCGGGGCTCCCGACAGGAGAAGGTCGACGGCGATGTCGGCCCGAAGCTGATCGAGGGTGCGCGCATCGGATGCCGCGCTCGAGGGCTCGGCGGCCTCACCGCGGGACGAGTCGACGGTGGGCGCTCCGGCAGACGCGAGCCCCTCGCGTGCGGCATCCGCACCGCCAGCGCCCCTCGTTGCTGCGCGCTTCACGGACTTCGCCATCTGCGTCAGCCGGTCGTGCGCACCCTGCACCAGCGGGGCGGAGGCCACGAGGCACAGCTCGGCCATGCCGTCCTCCAGAGGGCGCACGAACACGCCCCGCTGCTGACGCGCCTCGCGATGCCGCTCGGCCAGGGCAACCGGCTGTGCCGCCTCCGCGAAGCGCCGGCACGCCTCTCGCGCGGCTGCCACGGTGCCCGACTTCGCCGCGGGGATCGCCTGCTCCTCGTAGGCGGCGCGGGACGCGTCGTCGCCGAGCCGCAGCCCCTCGTCGACGATCACCGACGCATGCCGACGCGACAGGTCGCCGGCGTCCATCGCCGCGAGCGTCGCCGGGAACCGCTCGCGCAGCGTCCACGACTCGCTCATCCGCGCCATCATCGTGCGCTGCCCGACGCCCGAGACCGCGGCGATCTCGGCGGCAGCCGACCGCATCGGCAGGTCATCCGAGACGCCCGGAGCCGACCTCGCCTGCTGCGCGATCACGTCGTCGACGAGCAGCGCCAGCAGCCGCGCCTTCCGCGCCTCCAGCCGATTGATCTCCTGCTCGATCCGGGCCACCGAGCCGATGAGCACACGCGCGCGCTCCTGCTCCCCCGGGGTGGGGAACCAGGATGAGACCGTGGGCGTCGACATACCCCCATCGTCCCACCAACCACCGACACTTTCGAAGAAATCTTCGAGTCTGTGGATAACCCGGTCAACGGCCTCCCGCATCGGCGGAATCCGACCCGCGCGATACCGTGACGGGATGGAGCACCCCGCCACCGAGAGCGCCCTCGTCGCCGATCCGCTGCGGGCCGTGGACTGGCCCATCCGCACCGAGCGCCTGCTGCTGCGCCGCGTGACGCCGGCCGACATCGACGCGATGTGGGCGTTCCGCCGGCTGCCCGAGGTGGGCATGTGGATCGGCGGCGCGCCCGACACCCTCGACGGGCACCGCGCGCGCATGCGCCGCAACAGCCCGTCGCTGGTCTCGATCGTCCTCCCCGAGGAGGGCACCGTGATCGGCGACCTCATGATCAAGGTCGAGGACGCGTGGGCGCAGGCCGAGGTGGTCGCGCAGGCGCGCGGCGTGCAGGCCGAGATCGGCTGGACCCTCGACCCCGCCTTCCAGGGCCGGGGCTACGCCACCGAGGCCGTGCGCGCCGCGATCGGCCTCTGCTTCGGCCCGCTCGGCCTGCGCCGCGTGACCGCGAACTGCTTCGCGGCGAACGAGCCCTCGTGGCGCCTCATGGAGCGCCTCGGCATGCGTCGCGAGGCCCACGCCGTGCGCGACAGCCTGCACCGCTCCGGCGAGTGGATGGACGGGTACACGTACGCGCTGCTGGCCGAGGAGTGGCGGGGATAGCTCGATGTCGAGCCGGGAGAGCTGCTGAGCGGGATCACCGTGGAGATGTTCGCGCCGCGGGCCGTGGATGGGCGACGGCGGGCGAATCGGTAGCCGCGGCGGGCTTGCGGTGGTCGCTTCATCTTCGCTCGCTGGCGCTCGCTACGTTCAGCAACCGATTGAGTGCAGCCGATGAGGTGCAGCAACCGGTCACCCGCGGCACCCCGGAATAGGCTGACGACATGGCCCAGACCGACGCACGCACACGGCGGGCCGCGCTCGTGTACAACCCGTCGAAGGTGAACGGCGCCAAGCTGCGCGCGCTCGTCGAGGCGCAGTCCGCGCGCTCCGGATGGGGTGAGCCGATCCTGCTCGAGACGAGCGTGGAGGACCCCGGGCAGGGGATCACGCGCGAGGCCCTGGCGCAGGGGGCGGCGGCCGTGCTCGTGGCCGGCGGCGACGGCACGGTGCGCGCCGTGGCCGAGGTGATGGACGGATCCGGCGTGCCGCTCGCGATCGTGCCCAGCGGCACGGGCAACCTGCTCGCCCGCAACCTGCTGCTGCCGCTGGGCGATCAGCAGGAGATGGTGCGCGCCGCGTTCGAGGGCGAGACCGTGCCGGTCGACATCGGCATCGCGCGGCTGCTGCGGGCCGACGGCGCCACCGAGGAGCACGCGTTCGTCGTCATGGCCGGCATGGGGCTGGACGCGGCGATGATCGCGAACACGAAGGCCGACCTGAAGAGGGCCGTCGGCTGGGTGGCGTACGTCGACGGGGCGGCGCGCTCGCTCATCGGCGCCGAGCCGTTCCGCGTGGTCTACCAGACCGATCCACGCCCCGGATCGAAGACGGCCACGCGCACGCTCACGCGCATCCACTCGGCGCGCGTGCAGAGCATCCTCGTCGCCAACTGCGGCGCGCTGCCCGGCGGGATCGCGCTCATCCCCGACGCCTCGATCCTCGACGGCACGCTCGATGTCGCCATCATCCAGCCGACGGGGGTGTTCGGCTGGCTGGGCGTGTGGCGCAAGGTGTGGTGGGACAACTCGGTGCTGCGGCGCTTCCGCGCCGGCCGACGGATCGTGGAGCGGCGGCACGACACGTCGGTGCGGTACCTGCAGGCCACCGACATCGAGACGGCCACGCCCGATCCGCAGCCCA
This sequence comes from Microbacterium petrolearium, assembly GCF_054782875.1. Taxonomy (NCBI): domain Bacteria; kingdom Bacillati; phylum Actinomycetota; class Actinomycetes; order Micrococcales; family Microbacteriaceae; genus Microbacterium; species Microbacterium petrolearium. The sequence goes on along the minus strand of NZ_BAAGRQ010000002.1, from coordinate 126,010 downwards.
TCGAGCTGGACGGCGACGAGTTCGGCGCGGCCACGCGCATGGACTGCACGGTGCACCCCGGCGGTCTGCTCGCCGCGGTCCCGAAGGGCCACCCGATCGCCGCGATCTGATCCGGCGCGAACGGCCCTACTGCAGCGCCGAGGTCAGCCGCGCGAGGTTGTCGAGCACGCGGGAGCGCAGCGGCTGACGCATCCACTCGTCGAGCGTGAGCTCGCGGCTGAGGCCGCGGTAGGTGTCCTCCACCTCGCGCATCTGGCGCACGAACTCCTCGCCGCGCACGAGCAGCGAGATCTCCAGGTTGAGACCGAACGAGCGCATGTCCATGTTGCTCGAGCCGATCACGGCGACCTCATCGTCGATCGTGAGCCCCTTGGTGTGCAGGATGTAGGGCTTGCGATACAGCCAGATGCGCACGCCCGCCTTCAGCAGCGCCTCGTAGTAGCTGCGCTGCGCGTGGTAGACGACCGCCTGATCCCCCACCTCCGAGACGAACAGCTCCACCTGCACGCCGCGGTCGCACGCCGACGACACCGCGAGCAGCAGGGCCTCGTCCGGCACGAAGTACGGGCTGATCATGATGATCTTCTCGCGCGCCGCGTACATCAGCGAGAGGAACAGGCGCAGGTTGTTTTCCACCTCGAACCCGGGCCCCGAGGGCACCACCTGGCAGTCGAGGTCGCCCGATCCGGACGGCATCTCGCGCAGGTCCACGCCGTCGGGCACGCTGTAGGTCTCGCTGAACCAGTCGGAGAGGAACACGGCGTCGACGCTCGAGACGACGGGCCCGTCCAGCCGCACCATCACGTCGACCCAGCGCAGGCCTCGGCGGATGTTGGCGCGCAGGTTGTAGGTGCGATCGGTGATGTTCTGCGACCCGAGGTAGGCCACCACGCCGTCGACGACGACGAGCTTGCGGTGGTTGCGCAGGTCGGGCCGCTGCCACTTGCCGCGCAGCGGCTGGATGGGCAGGGCGAAGCGCCAGTCGGCCCCCATCGCCGTGAGGCGGCGGATCGTGCGGCGGTGGTGCGGCTTGACGAGGTTCGCCCAGTGATCCAGCAGCACGCGCACCTGCACGCCGCGGGCGCAGGCGTCCTCGAGCGCGCGGAAGAACCCGTCGGTCGCCGCGTCGGACTTCAGAATGTAGAACTCCACGTGCACGTACGAGCGGGCGCGGCGGATGTCGGCGGCCATCTCGTCGAGGCTCTGCTGGTAGTCCGAGATGATCCGCACGCCGTTGTCGCCCGAGATCGGCAGGGCGCCGAGCTCGCGGTTCATGCGCACGAGCGCCGTGAACCACTCCGGCTGCCCGGGGCGCAGGCTGCCGCCCTCGAGCATGTCGTTCACCTCGCGCAGGTACTCGTTCGTCTGCGCCTGGCGCCGCCGCTTGTCACGCGGCAGGCGCGGGCTGCCGATGAGGATGAACAGCAGGATGCCGGGGATCGGCAGCAGGAAGATGGCGAGCAGCCACGCCATGGCCGAGGTGGGCTTGCGATTGGCGGGCACGATGAGCACGGCCACGATGCGGATGGCCATGTCGACGATCCAGACGATGATCGCCCACCACGACGCGCCGAGTGCTCCCCACAGCCAGTCCAGAAAGTCCACGCGCCCCTCCTCGCCTCAGCGTACCGGGCGCGTGCGCGTCACTCGGATCCGGGCGCAGCGCCCTGGGTGCTCGCGGAGCCGGCGTCGGCGCGGGGCGGAAGGCCGCGCTTGGCGCGCTCCTCGGCCTCGATCTTGGCGTAGGCGCGGCGCTCGGTGCGGTCGAAGCGCAGGATGTTGCGCAGCACGAACCAGAAGACGAGCGCGATCGCGATCGTCGGCAGCAGCGACCACACCACGGCTGCCCAGTAGCTGTCCACGAGTCGATCCTATCCGCGCGGGCGCGTCGGATCCTGGGAGAGGGCGGGTGCTCGGCCGTGGGTTTCGGCCCGGCGCGGCGTCGGCCCGTGCGCGCTCGATCCCTCCACAGGCACGGGATCGGGTGGGATCGGCGGATCCGACCTGTGGATCGCGGGACGCGGCGGGGGCGGGAGGCGAAGGATCGTCCGCATGACGACGATCCTTCGCGCCCCCTCCCCCGCCCGCTTCCTCTCGCTCGTGCCGCATCTCGCGGGGTTCACCCCGCGCGAGAGCGTGGTGCTCGTGCCGTTCCGCGAAAGCCGCAGCCTCGGCGTGCTGCGCCTCGATCTGCCCGCACCGGGCGAGGACGAGGCCGCCTTCGCCGCGACGGCGATCGGCACGGTGTGCCGCGTGCGCGATGCCGACGGCGTGGCGCTCGTCGTGTACACCGACGAGCGGTGTCATGGCGCCTGGCGCGGCGGCGCCGGCGGGCTCGTGCGGCGCCGGCTCGTGGATCGCATCACCGGCCGCGCCGGTGAGTGCGGTCTGGCGGTGCTCGGGGCGCACCTCGTCGCGCGCGACGGCTGGGCCTCGTACGGCGACCCGGCTCCGCCGCGCCCGCTCACCGAGATCGAGCCGCCGCCGGATGTCGACGGCGGGCGCGGTCCGGTCTCCCGCGACCAGCACGCGGGGCTCGAGCTGCCCCGCGTCGGCAAGGCCGCGCGCCGGCGCGTGGCGCAGGCGATCGCCGAGCTGCAGGGACGCGTGCCCGGCGCCGTCGGCGACGGCGGCGACGCCAACGCGGGCGCGCGGCCGAGCGGTAGTGCGGAGCCACGTGCCGCTCAGGGCGGCGCTCAGGGCGGCGCCGCGCCGGACGAGCAGTCACTCGCGGATCTGCCCGGCGTCCTCGAGGACGCGCTGTCGTGGGATCCGGACGACCTGCACCCCGCCGAGGCCGCGTTCCTCGCGCTCGCGCTGGGCGCGCCCCTGCTGCGCGACGTGGCGCTGACTCAGTGGAGCGCCGACGTCGAGGCGGGGCGCCGCACGCTCGCGTGGCAGCTGCGGTTCCAGCGGGGCGACGCGAGCGTGCCGGACGAGCCGGTGCGGCTGGCGGGCGACGGACCGCGACCCGACCCCGGGCGGCTGCGGCGCGGGCTGGAGCTGTCCAGGGCGGTCGCCGCCAGCGTGAGCTCACGGCGGCGCGTCGGCCCGCTGGCGAGCGCCGCGTGGCTGAGCTGGGCGCTGGGCAACTCGACGCATGCGGGCTGGTACGTCTCGCGCGCGCTCGAGGTCGACCCCGGGCACGGGCTCGCGCGCATCCTCGCGACGATGCTCGCGAACGGCTACCTTCCGGCGTGGGCGTTCGAGCGCCCCGAGCGCGGTGGGCGATGAGCGCAACCGCCGCGGCGGGCGCCGCGTTACTTGACGAGCGGGAAGAGGATCGTCTCGCGGATGCCGAGGCCCGTGATCGCCATGAGCAGGCGGTCGATGCCCATGCCCATGCCGCCCGTGGGCGGCATGCCGTGCTCGAGGGCGCGCAGGAAGTCCTCGTCGATGCGCATGGCCTCGTCGTCGCCGCGGTCGGCCAGGGCCGCCTGCTCCACGAAGCGCTCGCGCTGGATGACGGGGTCGACGAGCTCCGAGTAGCCGGTGGCCAGCTCGAACCCGCGCACGTACAGGTCCCACTTCTCCACGACGCCGGGGATCGAGCGGTGCTCGCGGACGAGCGGGCTCGTGTCGACGGGGAAGTCCATCACGAACGTGGGGCGCTCGAGATGCGTCTTCACGAAGTGCTCCCACAGCTCCTCGACGAGCTTGCCGTGTGTCGCGTGCCGCGGCACCTCGACGCCCGACTTCTCGGCCAGTGCGAGCAGCTCGTCCATCGTCGTCTCGGGCGTGATCTCCACGCCCGCGGCCTGCGACAGCGACGGGTACATCGAGACGCGGTCCCAGTCGCCGCCCAGGTCGAACTCCGTGCCGTCGGCCCACGTCACGGTCGTGGATCCGGCCACCGCCACGGCGGCGTTCTGGATCAGCTCCTGCGTGAGGTCGGCGATGCCGTTGTAGTCCGAGTAGGCCTGGTAGGCCTCGAGCATCGCGAACTCCGGGCTGTGCGTCGAGTCGGCGCCCTCGTTGCGGAAGTTGCGGTTGATCTCGAACACGCGGTCGATGCCGCCCACGACCGCGCGCTTGAGGTACAGCTCCGGGGCGATGCGCATGTACAGCTCGGTGTCGAACGCGTTGGAGTGCGTGATGAACGGGCGGGCCGTAGCCCCACCCGGCTGCACCTGCAGCATGGGCGTCTCGACCTCGAGGAAGCCGTGGCGGGCGAACGTGTCGCGCAGGCTCGCGTTGGTCTTGGCGCGGGCGACGACGGTGGTGCGGGCCTGCTCGCGCACGATCAGGTCGAGGTAGCGCTGGCGGACCCGCGTCTCCTCGTTCAGGTCGCGGTAGAGGTTCGGCAGCGGCAGCACGGCCTTCGCGGCGATCTGCCACTCCTCGACCATGATCGACAGCTCGCCGCGGCGGCTCGAGATCACCTCGCCCGACACCGAGACGTGGTCGCCGAGGTCGACGAGCTCCTTCCAGCGGGCGAGCGACTCCTCCCCCACCTTCGCGAGCGACACCATCGCCTGGATGCGCGATCCGTCACCGGCCTGCAGCGAGGCGAAGCAGAGCTTGCCGGTGTTGCGGCTGAACACGACGCGGCCGGCGACCGCGGCGGTCTCACCGGTCTCGGCACCCGCCTCGAGGTCGGCGTGCTGCGCCCGCAGCGCCGCGATCGTCGTCGTCACCGGCACCGACACGGGGTACGCGCCCCCGGCGGCCGAGTCGCGCTCGGCGATGAGCCGCTCGCGCTTGGCCAGGCGCACCGCCTTCTGCTCGAAGATGTCCTCTTCTTCGCTCGCGGCGGCGTTCTCGGCGGGGGTTTCGGACATGCGCGGGATCCTCGACAGACACGGGAGGCGGATCGCGGCCGAGCGACCGCGGAAGACGGCTCCCAGTCTAGTGATCGCCCGTCGCGGCCCTCTCGGCGGGCGCACAGCGGCTCCGGCCACACGACCGCACCGTGGCCGGGCGGTCCGGATCAGTCGTCGAGGTCGGGCGGCAGGTCCGGGATCGCGGGCGTGGCCTCGGCGAGCGCGTGATCGACGGTGGAGCGCACGAGCGACGAGAGGAAACCGCCCGGGTTCTCGACGCCGATGCCGCGCAGGATGCCGGTGGCCTGCCGCACGATCTGGCTCGAGAACTCGCTGGCCGTGGCGATCGCCTCCGCGTAGGCGGCGCGGTCCGCCTCGGCCACGACCACGGGCTCGCACCCGAGCTCCACCGCGAGGGCCTGAGCGATGGGCAGCACCGCGGCCGGCGCGGTCACGGCCGCGTAGGCGGCGGCCAGCTGGCGCAGGTCGATGGAGGTGCCCGTGAACGCCATGGCGGGATGCACGGCCAGCGGGATCGCGCCCTTCTCGGCGGCGGGCCGCAGCACCTCGATCCCGTGCGCGGCGTCGGTGTGCAGCACGAGCTGCCCCATCTGCCAGTGCCCGGCCTCGGCCAGCCCGCCCACCACGCCGGGCAGATCCGCGCGCGGCACCGCGACGACGACGAGCTCGCTGCGGCGCAGCACCTCGGGCGCCTCGAGCACCGGCACGTCGGGCAGCACGGCCGACGCCCGCTCCTCGTCCGACGCGCGCGTGCGGCCAGTGAGCGCGTGCCCCGCCCCGGCGAGCGCCGCCCCGATGACGGGCCCCACCCGCCCCGAGCCCACGATGCCGACCCCGAGCCTGCCGTCGCGCCTCACGTCGTCGAGCCTACGCGAGCCCCGTGGCCCGGGCGCCTGGCCCGAGCGCCTGGCCGAGCACCTGCCCCGAGCGCCCCGGCCCGCGCACGCCGCTCCCGCGCCGCGGGGGTCCCGCCGGGAAGGCGGTTGCCCGGCTCGGCGAATGTGCGTGCTCAGGACAAACCCCCGCTGTAAAGCCGCCGAGAGCCGCCATGGCCGTGGCCGAATCGTGACACTCGCCGGTTGCGGGGCCCTCCGGAGGGGATTATGTTCGACCCGTCAACATAACGCTGGCGCGTTGCGCTGCTGCACCGCCCACTGCGAAAGGAACAGTCACATGGGAGTGACAAAGAAGCTGCTGGTGGTCGCGACCACCGGCGCACTCGCCCTCGGCCTCGGCGCCTGCGCGGCGGACGGCGGCGGTGGCGGCGAGGCCGGTGCGGTCGGCATCTCGATGCCCACGCGCTCGCTCGAGCGCTGGATCAACGACGGCGAGCACCTGCGGGACCTCCTGGAGGAGGACGGCTACTCGGCCGACCTGCAGTACGCCGACAACGAGACCGACCAGCAGATCAGCCAGATCCAGAACATGGTCGCCTCGGGCGTCGACGTCCTCGTCGTCGCCGCGATCGACGGCACCGTGCTCGGCCCGGTGCTGCAGGAGGCCGCGGACCAGGACATCACGGTCATCGCGTACGACCGCCTCATCAACGAGACGCCGAACGTCGACTACTACGCGACCTTCGACAACTACCAGGTCGGCCAGCTGCAGGGTCAGTACATCGTCGACCAGCTCGGCCTGGCCGACGGCGCCGGCCCGTTCAACTTCGAGCCGTTCGCGGGCAGCCCCGACGACAACAACGCCCAGTTCTTCTTCGACGGCGCGTGGGACGTGCTCTCCGAGTACGTCGACAGCGGCCAGCTCGTGATCCGCTCGGGCAAGACGCCCTCGGTGGAGTCGCTCGGCATCCTCGGCTGGGGCTCGGACGACGCCCAGGCCGAGATGGAGAACCGCCTGCAGTCGTTCTACTCGGGCGGCGAGCAGGTCGACGTCGTGCTCTCGCCCAACGACTCCCTCGCGCTCGGCATCGAGCAGGCGCTCCTCGGCAACGGCTACTCGGTAGGCGAGGAGTGGCCGATCATCACCGGTCAGGACGCGGACCTCGCCAACGTGCAGGCGATGATCGCCGGCCAGCAGTCGATGACCGTCTGGAAGGACACGCGCGAGCTCGGTGAGCGCGTCGCGACGATGATCGAGCAGGTCCTGAACGAGGAAGAGGTCGAGGTCAACGACACCGAGACCTACGACAACGGCGACCACGTCGTGCCGGCCTACCTCCTCGAGCCGATCGTCGTCGAGCCGGACACGATCGAGCAGCACCTCGTCGAGTCGGGCTTCTACTCCGCGGACGAGCTCGGCCTCTGAGCCGACGGCGGCATCCGCCTCGCGCGGGGGCGCATCACGCCCCCGCGCACCCCACAGCACCGTGAGCGCCGGCGACCGACCGGCGCTCACGGTGCGCGGCGCCGCCGCCGCGACGGCGTGCGCACGCATCCAACCTCACCCTGGGAGGGCACATGTCAGCAATCCTCGAGATGCGCGGCATCACGAAAGAATTCAGCGGGGTCAAGGCCCTCGATGACGTCACGCTCACGGTCGAGCGCGGCCAGGTCCACGCGATCTGCGGCGAGAACGGCGCGGGCAAGTCGACGCTCATGAAGGTGCTCTCGGGCGTCTACCCGACCGGCTCCTACGACGGCGAGATCGTCTTCGAAGGCGAGCCCCAGCACTTCCGGACGATCAACGACTCCGAGTCGAAGGGCATCGTCATCATCCACCAGGAGCTCGCGCTGAGCCCCTTCCTCTCGATCGCCGAGAACATCTTCCTCGGCAACGAGATCCAGCGCTTCGGCGTGATCGACTGGGGCAAGACAAACCTCGAGGCGGCCAAGCTGCTCGCGCGCGTCGGGCTCGACGAGAACGTCGCCACGCCCGTGAGCCAGATCGGCGTCGGCAAGCAGCAGCTGGTCGAGATCGCGAAGGCCCTCTCGAAGAACGTCAAGCTGCTCATCCTCGACGAGCCGACGGCGGCGCTGAACGACGAGGACTCGCAGCACCTGCTCGACCTGATCCTGCACCTCAAGGGGCAGGGGATCACGTCGATCATCATCAGCCACAAGCTCAAGGAGATCAAGCGCATCGCCGACACCGTCACGGTCATCCGCGACGGCAAGACGATCGAGACGATCTCGGGCGACGAGATCGAGGAGTCGCGCATCATCCGCTCGATGGTGGGCCGCCCGCTCGACAACCTGTTCCCGGACCACGAGCCGAAGATCGGCGAGGAGAAGTTCCGCGTCGAGAACTGGACGGTCTTCCACCCGGTGGACGGCTCGCGGAAGGTCGTCGACGACGTGTCGTTCTCGGTGCGCGCCGGCGAGATCGTCGGCTTCGCGGGCCTCATGGGCGCCGGCCGCACCGAGCTCGCGATGAGCATCTTCGGCCGCTCCTACGGCCAGCAGATCTCCGGCAAGGTCTTCCTCGACGGCAAGCCGATCTCCACGCGCACGGTGCAGGAGGCGATCGACAACGGCCTCGCCTACGCCACCGAGGACCGCAAGCACTACGGGCTCAACCTCATCGGGGACATCACCGAGAACACCACCGCGGCGGCCCTCGACAAGGTCTCGAACACCGGCGTGATCAACGTCAACGAGGAGATCAAGGTCGCCGACCGCTTCCGCCAGGCGATGCGCACCAGAGCGCAGTCCGTCTCCGCCGTCGTCGGCGGCCTGTCGGGCGGCAACCAGCAGAAGGTCGTGCTCTCGAAGTGGATCTACTCGGATCCGGAGGTGCTGATCCTCGACGAGCCGACGCGCGGCATCGACGTGGGCGCGAAGTACGAGATCTACACGATCATCAACCGGCTCGCCGACGAGGGGAAGGCGGTCATCGTCATCTCCTCCGAGCTGCCCGAGCTCCTCGGGCTCTGCGACCGCATCTACACCATCGCCGGCGGCCGGCTCACGGGCGAGGTCGCCCGCGCCGACGCCAACCAGGAAGTGCTCATGCACTACATGACGCAGGAGAACGCAGCATGACCGACACCACGACGAAGCCGAAGGACTCCGCCACGAGCGGCATCCTCCGCTACTTCAGCAACAACATGCGGCAGTACGGTCTGCTCGCCGCGCTCATCGCGATCATCGCCCTGTTCACGATCCTCACGGGCGGCCGACTGCTGCTGCCCGGCAACGTGAACAACCTCATCACGCAGAACGCGTACGTGATCGTGCTCGCCATCGGCATGGTCATGGTCATCATCGCGCGGCACATCGACCTCTCCGTCGGCTCCGTCGTCGCGCTCGTCGGCGCCGTCACGGCGATCGGCATCACGCAGTGGCACCTCCCCTGGCCCGTCGCCGTCCTGCTGGGCATCTTCGTCGGCGGCCTCATCGGCGCCTGGCAGGGATTCTGGATCGCCTACGTGGGCATCCCCGCGTTCATCGTGACCCTCGCGGGAATGCTGCTGTTCCGAGGCCTCACCCTCGTCGTGCTCAACAGCCAGACGATCGGCGGCCTGCCCCAGGAGTTCAACAACCTCGCCGGCGGCTGGGTGCCCGGACTGTTCGGCACGTTCGACGTCTCGGGCATCTTCGGGCGGCTGTTCGACGAGGTCGACCTGTTCACGCTCGTCGTCGTCGTGCTCGTCGCCGCGGCGTTCGGGGTCGGGGAGTGGCGCAAGCGCCGCGAGCTCACCCGTCTCGAGCTGCCCAAGGAGCCGGGCTTCGCGTACATCGGCAAGATCGTCTTCGCCGCGGTCTTCCTGCTGTTCCTCGGCGTGCTGCTGGCCGCGTACAACGGCGTCCCCGTCGTGCTGATCATCCTCGCGGTGCTCATCATCGGCTACTCGTTCCTGCTCAACCGCACGGTGTTCGGCCGCAACATCTACGCGATGGGCGGCAACCTGCAGGCCGCGGCGCTGTCGGGCGTGCGCACGAAGCGCGTCGACTTCCTCATCTTCGTGAACATGGGCGCGCTCGCCGGTCTCGCCGGTGTGCTCGTCGCGGCGCGCGCCGGCGCGGCCAACCCGACCGCGGGCACGAGCTACGAGCTCGACGCGATCGCGGCCGTGTTCATCGGCGGCGCGGCCGTCACGGGTGGCGTCGGCACCGTCATCGGCGCCGTCATCGGCGCGTTCGTGATGGGCGTGCTGAACATGGGTCTGTCGATCCTCTCGGTGGACCAGGCGTGGCAGCAGGCCATCAAGGGCCTCGTGCTGCTCCTGGCGGTGGCGTTCGACCTCTTCAACAAGCGCCGCTCGTCGAAGGGCTGACGAGGCCGGTGGCAGTACCCGGCATCGTGTCGTCGCGCGGCGGATCGAGTCAGGTCCGCCGCGCGAACGTCTCACGCCTCCTTCGCCTCACCAACGAGCACGGCCCGCTCTCGCGCGCGGAGCTCACGCGGTTGACCGAGCTCAGCCGCTCGACGATCGGCGGCCTCGTCGCCGATCTGGCGGCGCGCGGCTTCGTGGTCGAGGCCGCGCCGGAGGACACCGGCGCGGCCGGCCGGCCGTCGCCGATCGTGCGCCCGAGCGACGACATCGTCGCGCTCGCGGTGAACCCGGAGCTCGACTCCATCACGATCGGCGCGGTCGGGCTGGGCGGCGCGGTGCGCTTCCGCATGCGGCACGAGGTGCAGGACCACAGCGCGGCGGCGGCGATCGACCTCATCACGAAGCTCGTCGGAGCCGTGCACGCGCGGTTCACGACGGAGCAGGTCGTGGGTGTCGGCATCGCGGTGCCCGGGCTCGTCCAGCCCGACTCCGGCGTCGTGCGCCTGGCGCCGCACCTGGGCTGGCACGACGTGCACATGGCCGAGACCATCACGATGCGCACGGGGCTGCCGGCGTACGTCGAGAACGACGCGAGCCTCGGCGCCGCCGCCGAGGCGATGTTCGGCGCGGGCCGCGGCCACGACACCGTGCTGTACCTGCACGGCGGGTCCTCGGGCATCGGCGGCGGGGTGCGGGCGCGCGGGCAGCAGCTGCCGAGCGCGCAGGGCTACATCGCCGAGCTCGGGCACACCCTCGTCAACTCGCACGGCCGGCGGTGCCACTGCTCCGCCATCGGCTGCCTCGAGACCGAGGTGCGCTTCGACGCGCTGCTGCGCGCGATGGGCCTCGACGACCTCGACCTGCGCGAGGTCGGCGCCGCCATCGCCAGCCACCGCAGCCCTGCGCTCGACGAGATCATCGCCGGGCAGCTGCGCATGCTGGCCGTGGGCCTGCGCAACGCGGTGAACGCATTCAACCCGTCGCTCATCGTGCTCGGCGGCTTCCTCAGCGCCCTCTACGAGTCCCAGCCCGAGACGCTCGAGACGGCCCTGCGCGAGCAGCTCATGCCGCCCATCGCCGAGGCTCTCGAGCTCTCGCGCGGCACGCTCGGCGTCGACCGCCTGCTCGTCGGGGCCGCCCAGCTGGCGTTCGAGCCGATGCTCGACGACCCGCTCGAGTTCGCGCTGCCGATCTACTGATCCGCGCCCGGCTCGCCGCCGGGCCGCCAGGCAGCCGCGCCGGGCTGCCCGGCGCCCGCGACGGGCGCGCCGATCGCGCCGGCGGCCATGGCCGGCACGGCCCGCGAGCCGTCCGCGCCGCCCACGGCAGCGTCGCCGTGCTCACCCCAGCGATGGGTGCGGTCCGCCGCCGCGGCGGCGACGGCCCCGGCGCGCACCTCGGCGAACACGGCCATCAGGTCGGCGCGGTCCAGCCCCACGACGGTGCCCGACACGGCGCCGGTGACGGTGTGCGCCTGCAGCGATCCGACGGTCTGCAGGCGGCTGATCGGCCCCTGCGAGATCGAGACCCCCTGCAGCCGCGCGAGCGGCAGGATCGCCTGCCGGCGCCACACGGTGCCGCGGCGCAGGTGCAGCGCGTACGCGGTGACGAGCGCGCCGTGCCTCTTGGAGGACGCGAACCGGCGCCACCAGGCGCGCCGCGCCATGACGCGGTACGGGTCGCCCTCCCCGGGGCCGAGCACGCCGTGATCGATCACGAACGGCAGGTCCTGGGCGGGCAGGTACGGCAGGATCAGCTGCAGCACCCGGATCGCGTCGTCGCGCGTGCCCACGGGCAGCACCTGGCTGAACTGCTGCTGCGCCGACGCCTGGGCGGCGGCGCTCTGGCCCGACACGCGGTTGATGTTGATGCGCCACCAGCCGAACGGCTTCCACAGCAGCGGCTGCACGAGCTCGACGGCGTGGATGCGCCCTGGCGGGATCGTCTGGGTGACGGTCGTGAGCAGCCCGAAGGTCACGCGCACACCGTCGGGCGTCGGCGCGATGGCGTAGCGCAGTGCCTTGCTCAGGCCGCTCCACACGACGCTCACCACGGCCAGCGCCATGGGCACGCCCGTGGTCAGCGCCGTGATCCCGAGGATGATGAATCCCTCGCCGTCCTCGTTCGTCAGCGCGACGGGGATGAGCCCGACGAGCGAGACGAGGAAGATCCCCCCGAAGAAGATGATCCAGACCACGGCGTCGAGCAGCTGCGAGGCGATCACGCGCCCGAGCGGCAGCTTCACGACGCTCTCGGGTGCGACATCCGCCAGGTCGGCGCCCTCGACGAGCTCCTGCACGCCGGCCGACACCGTCTGCTGCAGCCGGCCGTGCGGCGCCGCACCGGCGGCCGCGGAACCGGGCGCCGCCGCCTCGCGCGCCGCGCGCTTGGCGGCGCGCGCGCCGGAGGCCAGGCGCAGGATGTCGGCGCGCACCTCCTCGGCCCGGCGCACGGCGAGGTACTCGAGCGGCACGTTCGCGTCGGTGCCCGCACCGTCCACCTCGAGCTTGGCCATGCCGATGAGCCGCGGCGGGAAGGGCCGGGTGAGGTTGACGCCCTGCACGCGATCCAGCGGCGCGCGGCGATGCGTGCGGAAGATCATGCCCTTGCGCACCTCGACGTGCTCGTCGGTGATGCGGAACTGGTGCACGCGCCAGCTGAGCCAGAACAGGCCCGTGACGATCGCGACGATCGCCAGCAGCACGAGCAGCGCGACGATCACCATGTTGTTCGCGACCGTCCAGTCGATCGCCCAGCCGATCGGATCGCCGTTCTCGTAGTCGTACTCGTCGTCGGCCAGCTCGTGCGGCGCCACGACCGAGATGAAGCCGTAGATGATCCGGTCGCGCAGGTTGGCCAGCAGGATGCCGATCACGATGATCAGCGCGATCCCGCCCTTGAACAGCGGCGTCAGCGGGTGCAGCCGGTGCCAGTCGCCGTCGGCGAGCGCCGACGAGCCGCCGCCGCCGGCGAGCGGAGCGGGAGCCGCGTCGCCGGCGATGGCGGCCCGGCCGGTGGGGAGGCTCGGATCGGTCACAGCCCGGTCCGTCGGGTCTCGGCGACCTGGATGAGGGTGTCGCGCAGCGCCTCGGCGGCCTCCTGCGACAGGCCGGGGATCTCCACGCCCGTCGTCGCGGCGGCCGTCACCATCTTGAGCTTCGCGATGCCGAAGGCGCGATCCATCGGCCCGTGCGTGATGTCGACGAGCTGCATGCGACCGTAGGGGACGGCGACGATCCGCTGCCACAGGATGCCCTTGCGGAAGACGATGTCGTCCTCGCGCAGCATGTAGCCCAGCGCGCGAGCCTGGCGGGGCAGCACGAGCTGCGTGATGAGCGTGACCACGAGGAGCGCGGCCCCCGGCCACCAGACCCACGGCTGGTCGAGCGCGAGACCGACGACGAGCATCGCGGCGATCACGAGCCCGGCGAAGATCGCGTTCTGCACGGTCTGCGACACGACGTACTTGGGTGAGATCTGGTGCCAGTGCCCGTCGAGCGCGAGTCGGCCCTGGCCGCGGGGCTCGCGGACGGCCGTGTAGGTGCCGCGATCGAGTGCGGGCGCGGCCTCGGGGGCGCTGTGGCCGGACGGCGGCGCGAGCGGCACGTGGGCGGGCTCGCCCGACGCGGCGCTCACCTCGGCGCCCGCGGCCTCGGCGCCGAGCTGCTCGGCGCGCGGCGGATCGGCCGGCCGGGGCGGCACGGGCGGCGCGCCCTCGGGAAGGGGAGGGACCGCGCCTGGCACGGGTGGCGCCGCGGGCGGCACCTGCCCGTCAGTGTGCGGCGGGCGCGCCGGCTCCGGGGTCGTCGGGCTCTCGGTCATCGGGATCCTTCGGCAGCGTGCACCAGTGTTCGGCGATCAGCGCTGCGGTCACGAGGACGGCCCCCGCCACCGCGGTTGCGATGATCGTGCCGATCGAGCCTATCCCGGGGCTCACCGGCCGTGTGGCGAGGTAGGCGACGAAGCCGAGACCCGCTCCCCCGAGCGCGGCGCCGACGATGCTCGAGGCGCGCGCGAGCATCGCGATCCGCACCGCCCGGAACGGATCGACGCGCGGCGCCTTCGGATCGAGCAGCGAGCGCCGGATCGGCCACGCCAGCGCGACGCACGCCGCGCCCAGCAGGACGAGCAGGATCGGCAGCGACACCGCGGGCGTGAACGTGGCGCGCCCGCTCGCGGTGAGCAGGTGGTCGACGAGGAACGCCGCGCCGCCGCCGAGCAGCGCGGCGATGAGGAGGGAGACGGGGCCGGTGCGCTTCATCGCGCGTCCTTCCCGAGCGCCGCGAGCAGGTCGGCCACGCGGCCGCGGCCGGGCAGCACGGCATCCGGATCGATCGACAGCCACGGCCCGAGCACGAAGTCGCGCTCGGCGGCGCGCGGGTGGGGCAGCTGCAGCCGCTCGTCGTCGCTCATCCGGTCACCGTACGCGATGAGGTCGAGATCGAGGGTGCGATCGCCCCAGCGCTCGGCGCGCACCCGCCCGTGGCGCGACTCGATGACGTGCAGCATCGCCAGCAGCATGTCGGGCGCGAGGCGGGTGCGCACGATCGCGACGGCGTTGAGGTACGCCGGCCGCTCCTCGCTCGGGCCGTCGAGGGTGAGCGCGACCGACTCGATCGGCTCGGACGCCGCCACGAGCTCCGTGAGCGGCAGGTGCCGCAGATCGTGCATCGCCTCGCGCATCAGCCGCTCGCGGTCGCCCAGGTTCGAGCCGAGCGCGACGACGGCGTCCACGGGCGCGGCGGGCTCCCGCGGCTCGCGCGGCGGCAGGGGCTCGGCGAGGCGGCGGCTCATCGCCGCGCCCCCGGTGCGCCCGGCAGCCGCTCGGGCACGCCGTCGTGCACGGTGACCGACACATCGGCGAACTGCGCGGCGATGGGCGCCTGCGGCTTGTGCACCGTGACGGCGACGAACAGGACCCTCTCGTCCTCGAGCACCGCGCGCGCGATGCGGTGCGCGAGCGTCTCGATGAGGTTCACGGGCTCGCCGCCGACGATCGCCACCACCTTCTCGGCCAGCTCGCCGTAGTGCACGGTGTCGGCGACGTCGTCGGTCTCGGCCGCGCGCGCCGTCTGCACGCTCAGCCGCAGGTCGACGACGAACTCCTGCCCCTGCTCGCGCTCGAAGTCGAAGACCCCGTGGCGGCCGAAGCACCGCAGGCCCGTGAGCTCGATCATGTCCACGGGATTCACTTCCGTCCCTCCCACGCGCCGACCACCGCGAGCGCGTCGCGCGAGGCGGCAGCATCGTGCACGCGCACGGCGTGCGCTCCCGCCTGCGCCGCCAGCACGCTCGTCACGGCGGTCGCGAGGTCGCGTCGCGCCATCGACGGCCCCTCCCCGAGCGCCGCCTCGAGGAAGCGCTTGCGCGAGGTGCCGACGAGCACCCGGTACCCGAGCGCCGTCACCTCACCCAGGCCGCGCAGCAGCTCCCAGTTCTGCTCGCCGCGCTTGGCGAACCCGACCCCCGGATCCAGGATGATCCGCTCGGCGGGGATGCCGGCGGCCAGCGCCGACTCGGCCCGCGCGCGCAGCTCGGCGGCCACCTCGCGCGCCACGTGCGCGTACCGCGCCTGCGCGTACATGTCGACCGAGGGGCCGCGCCAGTGCCCGATCGCGTACTCCGCGTCGGAGCCGGCGACCACGCCCAGGATGTCCGGATCCGCGAGCCCGCCCGCCACGTCGTTCACGATCCGGGCGCCGGCGGCGATGGCCGCCTCGGCCGTGGCGGCGCGGTAGGTGTCGACGCTCACGACGGCGCCCTCGGCGGCCAGCGCGGCGATCACGGGCCCGATGCGCCGGATCTCCTCGTCCGCGCCGACCGGCTCCGACCCGGGGCGCGTCGACTCGCCGCCCACGTCGAGCACCGTCGCGCCGTCGGCGCGCAGCCGCCGCCCGTGCGCGATCGCCGCCTCGTGGTCGAAGTGCGCGCCGCCGTCGCTGAACGAGTCGGGCGTGACGTTCACGATCCCCCAGATGTCGATCATGCGTGCTCCCCCGTCGGCCGCGCCGCCGCGATCAGCGCGATGACCTCGGCGCGGGCGGCCGGCTCGGCCAGCTCGCCGCGCGCGGCCACGGTCACGGTAGAGCTGTCGGGCTGGCGCCCTCCCCGCATCGTGACGCACTGGTGCACCGCGTCGAGCACCACGAGCACGCCGCGCGCGTCGAGCGAGGAGGCGACGACGTCGGCGATCTGCTCGCCCAGGCGCTCCTGCACCTGGGGCCGGTTCGCGAGGATGTCGACCACGCGCGGCAGCGTGCTGAGCCCCACCACGCGCTCGCCCGGCAGGTACGCGATGTGGGCGCGCCCGGCCGAGGGCAGCAGGTGGTGCTCGCAGATCGAGCGGAAGCGGATGTCGCGCACGATCACGGCGCCCGTCGGCAGCGTCTCGGGCGCCGGGCCCTGCGCCACGCTGATCGTGTGCGCGAGCGGCGCCGCCGGGTCCTCACCCACGCCGGCGAACAGCTCGGCGACCATGTCGGCCACCCGCTCCGGCGTGCGACGGAGCCCGGGACGATCCGGATCCTCGCCCACGGCCAGCAGCAGCTCGCGCGTCAGCTCCTCGACGCGCCTGCGATCGACACCCACGCCCGCCCCCTTCGGTCGGATTCCCGTCAGGACGGATCAGGCCGTCGCGGGACGCGCCTTCCCCGTGCCCGGCGACGGATGGTGCACGGGCGCGCCCCCGCGCTCGGCGGCGGTCTGGGCGGCGACGCCCGGGTGCTGCTCGGGGCGGCGCGGGATCTGCACGGGCGGGTGCTCCGAGACGGGACGATCCTCGCTCGAGAGCCACTGCGGGCGCTCGGGCAGCTTCTGGATGTCCTTGAAGATCTCCTCGATCTGCAGGTGGTCGAGGGTCTCCTTCTCGAGCAGCTCGAGCGCGAGGCGGTCGAGGATCTCGCGGTTGGCCGAGAGCACCTGGTACGCCTCGTCGTGCGCCTGCTCGATGAGCCCGCGCACCTCGTCGTCGATCCGCTGCGCGAGCACGTCCGAGTAGTCGCGGCCGTGACCCATGTCGCGGCCCATGAAGACCTCGCCGCTGCCCGCGCTGAGCTTGACGGGGCCGACGGCGGCGGTCATGCCGTACTCGGTGACCATCTTGCGGGCGATGTCGGTGGCCTTCTCGATGTCGTTCGAGGCGCCCGTGGTGGGGTCGTGGAAGACGATCTCCTCGGCGACTCGCCCCCCCATGGCATAGGTGAGCTGATCCTGCAGCTCGTTGCGCGTGACGGAGTACTTGTCCTCGAGCGGCAGCACCATCGTGTAGCCCAGTGCCTTGCCGCGGGGCAGGATCGTGATCTTCGTCACGGGATCGGTGTGGTTCATCGCCGCCGCCGCGAGCGCGTGGCCGCCCTCGTGGTACGCCGTGATGAGCTTCTCCTTGTCCTTCATCACGCGCGTGCGGCGCTGCGGGCCGGCGATGACGCGGTCGATCGCCTCGTCGAGCGCGCGGCTGTCGATCAGCTGGGCGTTCGAGCGCGCCGTGAGCAGCGCGGCCTCGTTGAGCACATTGGCCAGGTCGGCGCCCGTGAAGCCCGGCGTCTTGCGGGCCACCACGTCGAGGTCGACGGAGTCGGCGAGCGGCTTGCCGCGGCCGTGCACCTCGAGGATGCGACGGCGGCCGGCCAGGTCGGGGGCGTCCACGCCGATCTGCCGGTCGAAGCGGCCCGGGCGCAGCAGCGCCGGGTCGAGGATGTCGGGGCGGTTGGTCGCCGCGATCACGATGACGTTCGCCTTCGGGTCGAAGCCGTCCATCTCGACGAGCATCTGGTTCAGCGTCTGCTCGCGCTCGTCGTGCCCGCCGCCCATGCCGGCGCCGCGGTGGCGCCCGACGGCGTCGATCTCGTCGATGAAGATGATCGCCGGGGCGTTCTCCTTGGCCTCCTTGAAGAGGTCGCGCACGCGGCTCGCGCCGACGCCGACGAACATCTCCACGAAGTCCGATCCGGAGATCGAGTAGAACGGCACGCCCGCCTCGCCCGCGACGGCGCGCGCGAGCAGCGTCTTGCCGGTGCCGGGAGGGCCGTACAGCAGCACGCCCTTGGGGATGCGCGCGCCGACGGCCTGGTACTTGGCGGGGTCCTTCAGGAAGTCCTTGATCTCGGCGAGCTCCTCGAGCGCCTCGTCCGCGCCGGCGACGTCGGCGAAGGTGACGTCGGGGTGCTCCTTGTTCGCGAGCTTGGCGCGCGACTTGCCGAACTGCATCACGCCGCGGCTGCCGCCGGCGGCGCTCGACATGAGGAACCAGAACAGCGCGCCCAGCAGCAGGATGGGGATGAGCAGCGACAGCAGGCCGTCGAAGAACGACGGCTGCGGCACGACGTCGTTGTAGCCGTCCTCGGGCTCCGCGCCCTCGACGGCGTCGACGACCTCGGCCGCGCGAGCGTCGACGTAGTAGAACTGCACCGAGGTCGCGTCCTCGTACGCCTCCGACAGCGTCAGATCCACGCGCTGATCGCGGTCGGTGATCGTCACCTGCTGCACCGTGTCGCCGGAGAGCAGCTCGAGGCCCTCCTGCGTGGAGACCTGGCGGGGACCGCCCAGGTTGGACAGCAGCGAGAAGCCGACGACCAGGAGCACGCCGATCAGCAGCACGTAGATCAGCGGGTTGCGGGTGATCTTCTTGACGTTCATATCTGGGCCGGGCCCGGGCTCCTCTTCGTCGCATCGGCGTCGCCGAAACGCACGCTCGCGCGCGTTGCCGTCCAGGCTACCGCCGGGCGGCTATGCCCCGTCTGGGATTCGCCCCGGGCGTAACGGGCGGCGGATCAGCTGTAGACGTGCGGCGCGAGCACCGCCACATCGCGCAGGTTGCGGTAGCGCTCGGCGTAGTCGAGGCCGTAGCCCACGACGAACTCGTTGGGGATGTCGAAGCCCAGGTACTTGCAGTCCACGTGCACCTTCGCCGCCTCGGGCTTGCGCAGCAGCGCGAGCACCTCGATCGACTCCGCACCGCGCGAGTCGAAGTTCTCGAGCAGCCAGCTGAGCGTGAGGCCCGAGTCGATGATGTCCTCGACGATCAGCACGTGCCGGCCGTGCAGGTCGGTGTCGAGATCCTTGCGGATCTGCACGACGCCGCTCGACTTCGTGCCCGCGCCGTAGCTCGACACGGCCATCCAGTCCATCTGGATGTGGCCCGTGAGGTGCCTCGCGAAGTCGGCCATGACCATGACGGCGCCCTTCAGCACGCCGACGAGCAGCAGCTCCTTGCCCTCGTAGTCGGCCTCGACCCGCGCGGCGAGCTCGGCCAGCTTGGCGTCGATCTGCTCCTGGGTGACGAGGACGGTGGTCAGGTCATCGGAGATGTCGGCCGCGCGCATGCTCCGAGTCTACGGACGCGCGCCCGCCGCACCTCACCGGTTGCTGAATGGACGTGCGCGGGTTCGACCACACATCGGTCACCGCGCCGAGAGCACGATCATCCCGCCCCGCCGCGTGGCGGTGAACACGGGCAGGTCGATCGGTCCCTGGCCGCGCCAGTCGGTGGCGAGGCGGGCGATCTCGAGGGTCTGCGTGCGGGTGAGGCTCACGCCGAACTCGCTCTGCGCCACGTGCCGGATGATCCGATTCCGGATCGCGGCGGGGTTGGCGGCGAGCGCGGCGGCCGAGACGGCGATGCCGGCCTCGGCGTGCTCGACGATGTCCTCGATGGTCTCGTCGATCATGTCGGCGAAGGCCTCGTTGTCCTCGCGCAGCTGCTCGGCCGTGCGCGCGAGGGCCTCGGCGATGCCGGGGCCGAGCTCGCTCTCGAGCACCGGCAGCACCCGGTCGCGGGCGCGCACGCGGGCGAACCGGGGCTGGGCGTTGTGCGGATCGGTCCACGCCTCCAGGCCCGACGCCGCGCAGAAGGCGCGGGTCTGCTCGCGGCGCAGGCCCAGCAGCGGGCGGATCCACGCCGTGCCCCGCTCGTCGACGCGGCGCGGCGCCATGCCCTGCAGGCTCCCGGCGCCGGATCCGCGCGCGAGGGCGAGCAGCACGGTCTCGGCCTGGTCGTCGAGCGTGTGCCCGAGCAGCACCGCCGCCGCGTCGGCGCTCACGGCCAGGCGCGAGAGCGCGGCGTAGCGGGCCTCGCGGGCGGCCGCCTCCGGGCCGCCCTCCGTGCCCACCTCGACGCGCACGACCCGGGCGTCGGCGATCCCGACCTCGCGGGCGGCCTCGGCGGCGCGCGCCGCGACATCCGCCGATCCCTCCTGCAGGCCGTGATCGATCGTGGCGCTCGCGACCCTCAGGCCGAGCTTGGGCGCCTCGTGCGCGGCCGCCGCCGCGAGCGCGAGCGAATCGGGGCCGCCCGAGAGCGCGACGAGCACGACCGATCCGCTGCCCTCGAGCGGCGCGAGGGCCTCGCGCACGGCGAGGCGGACGGCGGCGACGGAGGGATCGAGCACGCTCGCCAAAGTACTGCGGATAGGCTTTAGCCGACTAATCAGCCGTCTTCTCAAGGAGCAAAAGGCATGGGCGCGTACGACGCAGTCATCGAGATCCCGCGCGGCAGCCGCGTGAAGTACGAGGTCGACCACGGCACGGGCCGGGTGTTCCTCGACCGCGTGCTGTACACGACGTTCGGCTACCCCACCGACTACGGCTTCTTCGAGAACACCCTCGGCGAGGACGGCGACCCGCTCGACGTGCTCGTCGTCATGGACCACTCGGTCTACCCGGGCGTGGGCGTCAAGGTGCGCCCCGTGGCCGTGCTGAAGATGAGCGACGAGGCCGGCGGCGACGACAAGGTCATCGCGGTCATCGCGAAGGACCCGCGCTGGGACCACATCCAGGACGTCGACGACCTGCCCGAGTTCACGAAGAAGGAGATCGGGCACTTCTTCGAGCACTACAAGGACCTCGAGCCCAACAAGTGGGTCAAGGTCGACGAGTGGGCCGGCGCCGCCGAGGCCGAGCGCCTCGTGACCGAGGCCTTCGAGCGCTTCCAGCAGCACGAGGGCGACACCCGCACGCAGGGCGCCGGGGAGTTCCCGAACTCCGTCAGCTGACGCTGTCCGCGAAGGGGATCCGCCTCGGCGGGTCCCCTTCGTCGTTCCCGCGCGACCCCCGATCCACGGATGTGTCGCCTCGCGGGGTCGTCGAGCGCGCGCAGCGAGCCGAGACGGGGCGCGCGGAGACCGCCCGCACCGGCGAAGGACTTACAGCCAGACGCCCCGGGCGCTCATGAACGGGCTCGGGTTGACGGTGCCGCCGTTCACGTAGACCTCGAAGTGCACGTGGCAGCCGAACGAGTTGCCCGTCTGGCCCTCGTACGCGATGACCTGGCCGGCGTTGACCCACTGGCCCCAGCCGACGACGATCCTGCTGGAGTGGGCGTAGCCGGTGGCCACACCCCCGCCGTGGTCGATCCGCACGTAGTTGCCGTAGCCGCTGTTGGGGCCGGCGTAGGTCACGGTGCCGGAGCGCGCGGCGTAGATGGGCGCGCCGCAGCCGGCCGCCATGTCGACGCCGTAGTGCCACGTGCTCGCGCAGTAGCTGCTGTTGCACTGGCCCTGACGGGGGCCGTAGCCGGATGTCCACCGCCCGCTCGACGGGCGCACCCAGCCGTTGCCCGGCCCCTGGCCCCCGCCGCCGACGTTCCCGCCGCCACCGCCACCGCCACCACCGCTCTGGGCGGCCTCCTCGCGGGCCTTCTGCGCCTCGGCCTCGCGGGCTCGCGCCGCGGCGGCCTCGCGCTCGGCGCGCAGGCGGGCCTGCTCGGCCTCGTACGCCTTCTTCGCCTCGACGCCCTTCTGGTAGTCGGCGACGGTCTTGGCTGTGCTGTCCTTGAGCGCGGCGAGCTGCGCCTCGAGCGTGACCTGGCGCTCCTCCTGCTCGGCGAGCGCGGCCTGCGCGGCCTGGTGCGCCTGCTGCGCGGCGAGCGACTTGGCCTCCGCCTCCTTGTTCAGGCGATCGCGCTCGGCCCTGGCGACCTCGGCCTGCTCGCTCAGCGCCTTGGCGGCGTCGCGCGCGCTGACGGCGCCGGCGTAGATCGAGTCGTTGTTCTGGGCCAGCTTGTCCATCTGGCCGAGCTTGGTGAGCAGCTCGTCGGCGTTCTCGGCCGAGTCGGCGAACAGCACCTCGAGCGAGGTGCCCGATCCGCTCGTGCGCGACAGCTGCGACGCGACGCGCGCGGCCGCGAGGGCCGCGGCATCCGCCTTCTGCGACTGCTCGTCGGCCTGTCGCTGCAGCTCGTCGGCGCGGTACGCGGCCTCGAAGAGCGCCTGCTGCGCCTCGTAATGCTCGTCGGCGGCCTTCTGCGCGGCCTGCTGCTTCGCGGCCACGTCGGCGGCGAGCTGGTTGATGAGGCCCTCGATGCGCTTGACCTCGGCGGCCTTGGCCGACTCGTTGTTGCGCGCGGCTTCCACGTCGGCCCACGAGGGGTAGTCGGCTGCGCTGTAGGCGTATGCCGGCTTGCCGAAGGCGCTGACGCTCAGCGCGGCGGCGCCGATCGCGCCCGCGGCGAGGGCCACGCGGCGCGAGACCGGGCCCCACAGCACGCGGCGCTCCGCCTCGGTGGGTGCGCAGTCACACGCGTCCGGGTCGATTCCCTGGGACATCTGGCTGCCGGCACCTTCCTTCACAGGCATCACACTAACAACATCAATAACATCCGCAACTGCCGGATGCCGACCGGCTCCCGCTCGCGCGCCTGTCGAGAGCGTGCGGGCACCCCCGCGATTCTGTCGCGCGACACACCCGGGGAGCGCGCGCCGCGCCCTCGTTTTGGAAATCCGCGAGGCTTCCGCGTATGCTGGATCGTCGGCAAGCGTGAGCCCCGGGTTCACTCCGGCCCCATCGTTTAGCGGCCTAGGACGCCGCCCTTTCACGGCGGTAGCACGGGTTCGAATCCCGTTGGGGTCACACGAACCGATACAATTACATAGATCTGGCCCTGTAGCGCAGTTGGTTAGCGTGCCGCCCTGTCACGGCGGAGGTCGCGGGTTCAAGTCCCGTCAGGGTCGCTCCAAGCGACGGGCCCTCTCGATAGCACCACCTTCGAGGAGGCCTTTCGCATAGGACGCGGCACGTTCTTCGGATCGCAGCCGCGAGGCTCTGTAGCTCAGTTGGTAGAGCGCACGACTGAAAATCGTGAGGTCACGGGATCGACGCCCGTCGGAGCCACCACCTGAAACCCCCGGTTCGCCGGGGGTTTTCTCGTTCCGCAGGACCGCTCAGCGGCCGCCGGCCACCCGGATCGTCGTGCCGGTCACGTACGAGGCGTCTGCCGAGAGCGCGAAAGCCACGACGCCGGCGACCTCCTCGGCCCGGCCGGCGCGGCCCAGCGGATGAGAGGCCGCGACGCGCGCCACGCGACCGGCATCGCCCGCGTCGGCGTGGATGTCGGTGTCGATGGTGCCGGGCGCGACGCCGACCACGCGGATGCCGCGATCCGCCGCCTCGATCGCGAGGCCCTTCGTCAGCGCATCCACGCCCGCCTTCGCGGCGGCGTAGTGCACGTACTCCCCCGGAGAGCCGGTCGTCGCCGCGCCCGACGAGATGTTGACGAGCACGCCGCCCTGCGTCAGCTCGGCGACCGCGCGGCGCGCGACGAGCACGGCGGAGGTCAGGTTGAGGTCGATGACGCGCCGGATGACGTCGCTCGGCGTCTGGGCGAGAGGCCCGATATGCAGGGTCGCACCCGCGTTGTTGACGACGCCGGTGAGACGCCCGACCTCGGCCGCTTCCGCGAAGAGCGCGTCGATGCCTTCGTCAGTCGTGAGGGATCTTCCCCGTGACCTTCCCCGCGATCCCCGGTCGCGACGCGGTCGGCGTCGTCGACGAGGTGGGCGAGGGCGTGACGGACACGGCGATCGGCGACCTGGTGTTCGGACTCACCGGCGTGACCGGCGCGACGGCCGAGCGCACCGTGCTGTCGGCGTGGGCGCCCGTGCCGGAGACGTGGACGATGCCCGAGGCCGCGGCCGCCGGGCTGGCCTCGGCGACCGCGATTCCCGCCCTCGCCGCGCTCGGCGACCTCGCCGGCAAGACGCTCCTCGTCGACGGCGCGGCCGGCGGCGTCGGCACGGCCGCATCCGCAGTGGCCGTGAGTCGCGGCGCCCGCGTGATCGGCACCGCCAGCGAGCGCAACCACGCGTTCCTCTCCTCGATCGGCGTCACGCCCGTCGCCTACGGCCCGGGGCTGACCGATCGCGTCGCCGCCGTCGCGCCGGAGGGCATCGACCTCGCGCTGGACGCGGCGGGGGCCGGGACTCTGCCCAAGCTCGTCGCCCTGGCCGGCTCCGCCGACCGCGTCGTCACCGTCGCCGACGCCGCCGGCGCCCGTGACCTCGGCGTGCGCCACGTGAACGCCGCCAATGTCTCGGCGTCGCTCGCCGCGACGGCGCAGCTCGGCGCCGCGGGCCGGTATACGCCTCGGGTCGCCGCGACGTTCGCTCTCGACGACGTGGCTCGCGCGCACGAGCACGCCGAGAGCCGATCGGGCAAGGTCGCGATCACCGTCGCGGTGTAACCCGCCTACTGAGGCACGAGCTGCTGCAGCGTCCAGGCGTTGCCGTCGGGGTCGACGAAGGTGACGAAGCGACCCCAGGGCTGGTCGTCCACGCCGTCGGCCTCGACGCCGCGCTCGCGCAGGTAGGCCAGCGCCGCGTCGGCGTCGTCGACCACCACCTGCACGTTGCGCATGCTGCCGGGGGCGTCGTCGCTCAGGCCGTCGCCGAAGGCGATCGAGCAGGCCGAGCCCGGCGGCGTCACCTGCACGAAGCGCAGCGTCTCGCTCACGCGATGGTCGTGATCCACGTTCCAGCCGAGCGTGTCGCCGTAGAACGCGACGGCGCGATCGGTGTCGGAGACGGGCACGAAGATGAGTTCGATCCGGAAGTCCATGGCGTCCTCGCTTCTCTCACGCCCGACGGTACGCGGGGGCACCGACATCCGCGAGACCCGCCCGGCTCGTATCCTGGTGCGCATGCCGGGGCCTCGTTCCTCTCGCGCGACGATGAAGGATGTCGCCGCGCTCGCCGGCGTGTCGCCGAAGACGGTGTCGAACGTCGTCACGGGCGTCACGTTCGTGCGGCCCGAGACGCGCGAGCGCGTCGAGGCGGCCATGCGCGAACTCGAGTTCGTGCCCAACCTCAGCGCGCGCGGCCTGCGCAACGGCCGCTCCGGCACGATCGCGGTGGCGCTGCCCGATCTCGGCACGGCGTTCTCGGCCGATCTCATGCACTGGCTCGTGCAGGTGGCGCACAGCCGGGGGCTGGCGGTGCAGATCGAGGAGACGGCGTCCGAGCCGCAGCGCGAGCGCGAGCTGCTGTCGCGGGCGCGGGCGCACCTGATCGACGGCCTCATCCTCAACCCGATCCGGATCGAGGACAGCGTCATCGAGCACGCGGATCGCCTGCCGCCGGTCGTGCTGATCGGCGAGGTCGAGCAGCACCGCACCGATCGCGTGCTCGTCGACAGTCGCGCCGCCGCCCGCGACCTCACGGCGCACGTGCTCGCCAAGGGCGCCCGGCGCGTGGCCGTGCTCGGCGGCGACGCCCGCACCCCGGGCACGACCGCGACGAGTCGCATCCGCCTGGCCGGGTACCGCGACGCCCTGCGCGAGGCGGGGATCGCGCCCGACCCGGCGCTCGAGCTGTACGTGTTCCCGTGGACGATGGCGGGCGGCGCCGCGACGGCGCGCGAGCTGCTCGACCGCTCGGTGCCGTTCGACGCGGTCGTCGCGTTCACCGACTCGATCGCCGTCGGCGCCTTGCACGCGCTCCACGACCACGGCATCCGCGTGCCCGAGCAGGTGCTCGTGGCGGGCTTCGACGACGTCGAGGTCGCCCGCTACACCGCGCCGCCCCTGACGACGATCGGCTTCGACCGGCACGAGTTCGCCCGCGCCGCGATCGAGCTGCTCGAGTCGCGCTTCGACGACCGCTCGACCCCTCCCCGCGCGGTGACGGTGCCCCACCGCCTCATCGTGCGCGGCAGCACGATGGACGAGCCCCGCGGCTACGACCCGTCGGCCTGAACGACGGGTCCGCGCCCGCCGCCTACACGATCCGGGCCGCGAACGACAACCCTTGCGCCGCCCATTTCATCGATGTAATGATGGCGCCGACCCGGTCCACCGGTTCGAGGTTCACGTCACAAGGGAGTGGCTATGACACCACCGTTTCAGCTGACGAGACGTCAGCTCCTCGCGGGGGCGGCGACCTTCGCCGGCGCCGCGGCACTCACCGCCTGCACGCCGGCGAGCACGATCGGCGGCCCGACCACCCTGCAGTTCTGGCATCTGCTCAGCGGCGGCGACGGCGTCACGATGTCGGGCCTCATCGACGAGGCCAACGCGTCGCAGAGCGACTACGCCGTGCGCCCCACGGTGCTGGCCTGGGGCAGCCCGTACTACACGAAGCTCGCGATGGCCGGCACGGGCGGCCGCGCCCCCGATGTGGCGGTCATGCATGCCACGCGCGTGGAGGGCTACGCGCCCGGCGGTCTGCTCGATCCCTGGGACCTCGACAGGCTCGCCGCGCTCGGCGTGGACGAGACGACGTTCCCCGCGCCCATCTGGGAGAAGGGCATCACGGGCGGCGAGGTGTACAGCGTCGCTCTCGACGCGCACCCGTTCATCCTCATGTACAACACCGACGTGTGCGACGCCGCGGGCGTGCTCTCCAGCGACGGCCGCCTCGCGCCGGTCGACTCGCCCGAGGCGTTCCTCGAGATGCTGCGGGCCGTCGCCGGATCGGCCGAGGAGCACGGCCTGTCGTACGGCTACCTCGGCGACGGCGCGCAGATGTGGCGGCTCTTCTACACGCTGTACACCCAGCACGGCGCCGCCATGACGCTGCCCGAGGGCGGCCCCGCCGAGTTCGACGACGACATCGCCGTCGAGTCGCTCACGCTCATGCAGAGCCTGCTCGACGGCGAGATCGCCGCCCCGCAGAACGACTACGCCTCGGCCATCGCCGAGTTCGCCACGGGCCGCAGCGGCATGCTGCTCACCGGCGTGTGGGAGCTGCGCACCATGCAGGAGGCGGGCATCCCCTTCGACGCGGCGATGATCCCCACGCTCTACGGCACGCCCTCCGTCTACGCCGACTCGCACTCCTTCGTGCTGCCGCATCAGAGCAACCCCGACCCCGCCAAGCGGGAGCTGACCTACCAGTTCGTCGCGGATCTGCTGAAGGGATCGTTCGACTGGGCCGGCGCCGGTCACATCCCGGCGTACCTGCCCATCACCGAGAGCCCCGAGTACGCCGACCTCGTGCCGCAGGCGCACTACGCCGAGGCGGCCGAGCACGTCACGTACGACCCGCCCGCGTGGTTCACCGGGTCGGGCTCCAACTTCCAGGGCGACTTCGGCCAGGCCGTGCAGAACGTGCTGCTCGGCGGGGCCGATCCGGCCGCCGCGATCGCCTCGTTCCGCGCCCGCGTCGACGAGAAGCTGGCCATGCCGAACCCGGCCGATCCCGAGGGGACGTGGCAGTCATGAGCACCACCACCGTGGCCCCGTCCACGCACACGATCGTCACCGGCGTGAAGCAGGGCCGCTTCTCGCACGCCGGCGACCGCCGCGAGCAGCTCGTGGGCTGGGCGTTCCTGACGCCGTTCCTCATCGCGTTCGCGCTGTTCCTCGTGTGGCCGATCCTGCACGGGATCTACCTGAGCTTCACGAACCAGTCGCTCACCGGCGCCGGCGGCGACCCCGTCGGCTTCGCGAACTACGCCGAGGCCCTCACCGACCCGGTCATGTGGCAGTCGCTGGGCAACACCGTGTGGTTCACCGTCCTGTCGACGGTGCCGCTCGTGCTCATCGCGCTCGTCATGGCGGTGCTCGTCGACCAGGGCCTGCCCGGCCAGTGGCTGTGGCGGCTGTCGTTCTTCATGCCGTTCCTGCTGGCCTCCACCGTGATCTCGCAGATCTGGGTGTGGATCTTCAACCCGCAGATCGGCGCGGCCAACGCGCTGCTGGAGTCGATCGGCATGGAGCCGCTCGCGTGGCTGCAGGATCCGCGCACGAACATGCTCGCGATCGTCATCGCGACCGTGTGGTGGACGGTGGGATTCAACTTCCTGCTCTACCTCGCGGCCCTGCAGAACATCCCCGCCCAGCAGTATGAGGCGGCGTCGATCGACGGCGCCGGCAAGTGGCGGCAGCTGTTCTCCATCACGCTGCCGCAGCTGGGGCCGGCGACGGTGCTCATCGTGCTGCTGCAGATCCTCGCGTCGCTGAAGCTGTTCGACCAGGCGTACCAGATGCTCGGCGGCGTCTCGAGCGACACCACCCGCTCGATCGTGCAGTACATCTACGAGGCCGGCTTCGTCGGCTACCGGTTCGGCTACTCGGCCGCCATCTCCTACGTGTTCTTCGCGCTCATCGTCATCGTCGGGCTCATCCAGCTCGGGATCGTCGGGCGCAGGAGGGAATCGCGATGACCACCGCCACCGCCACGGAGACCCTCGTCGCGCCGCCGCTGGGCGACCGCGTGCGCCACCGCAAGCCGGGCGAGCGCCCGTTCGGCGTCGCGCGGATCCTCGCCTTCGTCGTGCTGCTGCTGCTGGCGATCAGCTGGCTGCTGCCGTTCCTGTGGGCCGTCGCGACGGCGTTCAAGACCGAGACGGATGCCGCGGGCGCGGCAACCTGGATCGGCGAGAGCGGACCGACGACCGCCGCGTTCGAGGCGATCCTCTCGCAGGGCAACGTCTACATCTGGGCGTTCAACAGCCTGTGGACCTCGGCCGCCGTCACCCTCATCACCGTCGCGATCTCGGCGCTGGCGGCCTACGCGTTCTCGCGGCTGTCGTTCCGCGGGCGCCGCTGGCTCTACGTCGTCGTCATCGCGTCGATCGTCGTGCCGCCCCAGGTGCTGATCATCCCGCTGTTCTACGAGATGCTCGCGTTCAACATGATCGACACGCACTGGGGCCTCATCCTGCCCCAGGTGGTGGCACCGGCCATGGTGTTCATCCTCAAGCAGTTCTTCGACGCCGTGCCGATCGAGCTCGAGGACGCCGCGCGCGTGGACGGCGCGAGCCGGCTGCGGGTGTTCTGGTCGATCGTGCTGCCGCTGTCGCGGCCCATCCTGGGCGCCGTGTCGATCTTCGTGTTCATCGGGGCGTGGAACAACTTCCTGTGGCCGTTCCTCGTCATCAACGACACCACGCTCATGACGCTGCCCGTCGGGCTGCAGACCGTCATCAGCGCCTACGGTGTGCAGTACGCGCAGGTCATGGCCCAGGCCGTGCTCGCCGCGCTGCCGCTCATCGTCGTCTTCCTCTTCTTCCAGCGCCAGATCGTCAAGGGCGTCGCGACCACCGGCTTCGGCGGCCAGTAGACCCCCACCTCAGAACAGGAGAATCATGACCCACGCCCGCATCACCATCGACCGCGACTTCACGATCGCCGACGTGCCCCGTCGCCTGTTCGGCTCGTTCGTCGAGCACATGGGGCGCTGCGTGTACACCGGCATCTTCGAGCCGGGGCACCCGCAGGCGGACGAGCGGGGCTTCCGCCGCGACGTGCTGGAGCTCGTGCGCGAGCTCGGCCCCACGGTCGTGCGGTACCCGGGCGGCAACTTCGTCTCGGGCTACCTTTGGGAGGACGGCGTCGGCCCGGTCGAGGAGCGGCCGCGGCGCCTCGACGGCGCGTGGCACACGATCGAGACGAACGCGTTCGGCCTGCACGAGTTCGTCGACTGGTCAAAGGAGGCCGGCGTCGAGGTGATGGAGGCCGTGAACCTCGGCACGCGCGGCGTCGAGGAGGCCCGCGCGCTCGTGGAGTACGCCAACCACCCGGGCGGCACGCGCTGGTCCGACATGCGCCGCCGCAACGGCGCCGAGCAGCCGTTCGACATCCGGCTGTGGTGCCTGGGCAACGAGCTCGACGGCCCGTGGCAGATCGGCCACAAGACGGCCGACGAGTACGGGCGCCTCGCACAGGAGACGGCGAAGGCGATGCGCTTCGTCGATCCGACCATCGAGCTCGTGGCGGTGGGTTCGTCGGGCCGCGGCATGCCGACGTTCGGATCGTGGGAGCACACGGTGCTCACGCACACGTACGACGAGGTCGACTACATCTCGATGCACGCGTACTACCAGGAGGAGAACGGCGACGCCGCGTCGTTCCTGGCCGAGGCGGTCGACATGGACGCGTTCATCGACGGCGTCGTCGCGACGATCGACGCCGTGAAGGCGGCCGGCAAGCACCGCAAGCAGGTGAACATCTCGTTCGACGAGTGGAACGTCTGGTACCAGCGCGGCCTCGACACCGACGACCAGCCGCACAAGGTCGCCGCCGGGTGGCGCGAGCACCCGCGGCTCATCGAGGACACCTACTCGGTGACCGACGCCGTCGTCGTCGGCACGTTCCTGCACAGCCTGCTGCGCCACGGCGACCGCGTGAAGATCGCCAATCAGGCCCAGCTGGTCAACGTCATCGCGCCGATCCGCTCCGAGGAGGGCGGTCCCGCGTGGCGGCAGTCGATCTTCTGGCCCTTCGCGCGCATCGCGCAGGCCGCGCGCGGGCGCATCCTGCGCCTCGCCGTGGACTCCTCGCAGGTGCCGACGCCCAAGTTCGGCGACGTCGACGCCGTCGACGCGGCCGCCACGTGGGACGAGGAGAACGGGCGGATCGCGCTGTTCCTGGCCAACCGGTCGCTGGACGACGCCGCGAGCGTGACCGTCGACCTGCGCGGCCTGTCGGCCGGGCAGCTGCGCTCGGCCGAGGTGCTCACGGTGCCCGAGGGGGGCGACCGCCACGCGAAGAACACCGAGACCGAGCAGGACAACGTGGGCCTCGTGCCGCTGCGCGAGGTGGGCGTGGAGGACGGCGCGCTGCGCGCCACCCTGCCGCCGCTGTCGTGGGCGGTCGTCGAGTTCGACGTCGCCCGCGCCTGACCCGGACTCCGCGCGCCGCGGGAGGGGGCGCGGCGCGCGGGCCGGCCCGATCGGTTGCTGAACGGAGCGCCCGGAGGGCGCGGAGATGAAGCGACCGCCGCAACCCGCGTCGTCCCGGCTCAGACCGACACGGGCACCCCGGCGAGCGTGTGCAGCTCGCGCCAGATGTCCGCGGCGGCGGGCGACGCCGCCGTGCGCGGATCGGGCGTGATCGACACCGGCCGTCCGCGCATCGCCCGCTCGGGTGCGTAGTACTCGAGTTTGGCGGCGGATCGCGAGACGAGCACGACCTCCGCCCCCGCGGCGGCGAGCTGCTCGGCCGCGAAGTAGCCGATGCCGCCCGTCGCACCGGTCACGGCGTACACGCGGCCCCGCAGATCCGGGAGACGGTCGGGATTCCAGGACATGTGCCCTCCTCAAAACGGATGCGCGCCGGCGCGGTGCGCCCCGAGATCACCGTCGACCACGTGCAGCGTCTGGTCTGTGGCGCCGAGCACGCGGTGCGGCTCGGCGACGGCGGCGACCGCGACCTGCTGCTCTCGGTCGTCCTCGCCGGCCTGCGCCCCTGATCACTCGGGCGAGGCGGCCTCGCCCGTGAGCCCGCGCGCGGCGGCCTCGACGATCGCGGGGATCTCGTCGGCCGCCTCGACCCGGACCGGGCGCTCGTCGTCGCCGGGCTCCTCGAGGGCGTCCAGCTGCGAGTCGAGCAGGGTCGCGGGCATGAAGTGGCCTCGACGGCCGGTCACGCGGGCGGCGAGCAGCTCGCGGTCGCCGCGCAGATAGACGAAGCGGGTGCCGGGAGCGGACGCGCGCAGCCGGTCGCGGTAGGAGCGCTTCAGCGCCGAGCAGGCCACGACGACCGATCCGCGCGCCAGCACCTCGCCGATCCGGTCCAGCCAGTCGGCGCGATCCTCGTCCACGAGCGGGATGCCCGCCTCCATCTTGCGGACGTTGCGCGCGGGGTGCAGCTCGTCGCCGTCGACGAACTCGACGCCCAGCCGCGCAGCGAGCGCGGCTCCGACCGTCGACTTGCCGGCGCCGGAGACGCCCATCACGACCACGGGAGAGGCGGCGACCATTCCCCCACGCTACCGACGACGCGGCGCGCGGGCGACCTCCGCGCGGCGTCGGGCGCCGCGCCATGGTAGGTCTGATGCAGTACCCGCCGCCGACGCCGGAAAGCGAGACCCATGCCGTTCTTCGATCTGCCCCTCGACCTGCTGCGCGAGCACCGCATCGCCCAGGAGCCGCCGTCCGATCTCGCGGACTTCTGGCGCCGCACGCTCGCCGACGCGCGCGGCAAGGCGTGGGAGCCGCGCGTCGAGCGCGTCGACACCGGGCTCGAGCTCGTGGAGACGAGCGACGTGACCTTCGCCGGCTACGACGGCGACCCGATCCGCGCGTGGTGGCACGTCCCCGCCGATCGCGCACCGCGCGCGGTCGTCGTGCAGTTCCAGGGATACAGCGGCGGCCGCGGCCTCGCGCACCAGCAGGAGGAGTGGCCGCTGGCCGGATGCGCGCACCTCTTCGTCGACTCCCGGGGCCAGGGCACCGGCGCGTGGTCGCCCGGGCACACGCCCGACCCGCACGGCAGCGGCGGTGCGGCCGCCGCGGGGCAGATGACGCGGGGCATCGAGGACCCGGAGACCTACTACTACCGCCGGCTCTACACCGACGCCGCGCTCGCGATCGACGTCGCCCGGGGGCTGGCGGGCGACGATCTGCCGGTCTTCGTGACGGGCGGCAGCCAGGGCGGCGGGCTCACCATCGCCGCCGTCGCGCTGGATGCCTTCTCCGGGGGCGCCGTGGCGGGGGCGATGCCGGACGTGCCGTTCCTGTGCGACTTCCCGCGGGCGGTCTCGCTCGTCAGCACGAATCCGTATCGCGAGATCGTGGCCTACCTCGCGGGGCACCGCGACCGGGTCGAGCAGACACACCGCACGCTGTCGTACTTCGACGGCGCCCACCTCGCGGCCCTCGCGACGGCGCCCGCGCTGTTCTCGGTGGCGCTTATGGATCCGATCTGCCCGCCCTCGACGGTGTTCGCCGCCTACAACGCGTGGGCGTCGGACGACAAGGCGATCGAGATCTACCCGTACAACGAGCACGAGGGCGGCGGCCCGCACCAGCGCGCCGCGCAGCTCGCGTGGCTGCGGGATCGTCTCGCCGCGCCCGCCTGATCCGGACCGGCCCGCTCAGGCCTGCGAGTGGGAGATCCGCACCGCCGCGGCCCAGGGCTCGACCCAGTGGGGCAGGCTCAGGTGGCCGGGGGCTCCCCCGGCGGCCTCGAGCAGCTCGGGCGGCTCGACGGTGCCGCCCGCCTTGCGAAGGAAGCGCGCCTGCACCACGGCGCGCGCGATCACCTTGCCGCCGCGGTGGAACTCCTGCTCCATGTAGACGTGGCGCTCGTCGAACCCGAGCACGCGCGTGGCCAGCTCGAACCGCTGCCACAGCGTGAGCGAGCGCTTGTAGCTGATCGTCTGCGCCGTCACCACGGGGTACCAGCCGCGCTGGCTCACCTCGGCCCAGAACCCCGAGCGGAAGAGCAGATCGGTGCGGCCCAGGTCGAGCAGCGCCAGGTAGCGGGCGTTGTTCATGTGCAGGAGCGGATCGAGATCCGTCGGCAGCACACGGAACGTCGTGCGCCCCTCGCCCCACAGCGACACCCGCGGCGCGCGGCGGCTGCGCAGCCACAGCAGGAACAGCCGGAAGTACAGGTTCACGGCATCGAGTGAACCAGCCCTGCCGCACGCCCCGAAGGCCTTTGTGGACCGCCTCCAAAACGCGGCGCTTTTCCTGGACCCGCGGTCGGCGCCGCGCCCTCGGGCCGCCGCCGGTCACGCCCCGAGGGCGCGGAGGATGTCGTCGCCGTAGCGCAGGCGATCGAGCACGGCTCGCTCGTCCTCGCGGGAGGACTCGCACACGAAGAGGCGATCCCCGTCGGACGCGACGAAGAACTCCTCCGGTGTGCGGCGCTCGAGCAGCGGGCGCAGGACGGGCGGCGGCGCCTCGACCCAGGACGGGTCGATCCACAGCACCGCGCGGGTGCCCCAGGGGCGCGCGATCTTCGTCATGCCCGCGGCGGCCTCGAGCGGGGCGTCAGGCATGGATCCCCTTCCGTCGGCCGTCGCGCCCCTCGATCATCCCAGACCGCCCGCCGCCCGCCCGCGCCCGGCCGATGTCCATCCGGCGCCGAATAATCTGGGGGCATGGTCGCCAAGATCCTGCTCTACTACGTGTTCACGCCCCTCGCCGATCCCGAGGCGGTGCGGCTGTGGCAGCGCGACCTGTGCGAGCTGCTGGGGCTGCGCGGGCGGATCCTGATCTCCGAGCACGGGATGAACGGCACCCTCGGCGGCGACATGGCGGCGCTGAAGACCTACGTGCGCAAGACCAAGCAGTATGCGCCGTTCAAGGCGATCGACTTCAAGTGGTCCCCGGGCACGGGGCTCGACGAGGAGGGTCGGAGCCGGGACTTCCCGCGCCTGTCGGTGAAGGTG
This sequence comes from Microbacterium petrolearium, assembly GCF_054782875.1. NCBI lineage: Bacteria > Bacillati > Actinomycetota > Actinomycetes > Micrococcales > Microbacteriaceae > Microbacterium > Microbacterium petrolearium. The sequence goes on along the minus strand of NZ_BAAGRQ010000002.1, from coordinate 91,721 downwards.
CGCGACGAGATCGTGTCGTTCGGCGCGCCCGAGCAGCTGCGGGTGGACGAGAACGGCGTGGTCGGCGGCGGCACGCACCTGGGACCGGGCGAGCTGCACAAGCTCGTCGCGTCGCGCGACGACGTCGTGTTCTTCGACGGGCGCAACGCGTTCGAGGCCGAGATCGGCCGGTTCAAGGGTGCGATCGTGCCCGACGTCGAGACGACGCGCGACTTCGTGGCCGAGCTCGAGTCGGGCCGCTACGACCACCTCAAGGACAAGCCGGTGGTCACGTACTGCACCGGGGGCATCCGCTGCGAGGTGCTCTCGGGCCTCATGCGCTCGCGCGGCTTCGAGGAGGTGTACCAGCTGGACGGAGGGATCGTGCGCTACGGCGAGACCTTCGGCAACACCGGGCTGTGGGAGGGCTCGCTGTACGTGTTCGACGGCCGCGAGCGGATGACCTTCGGTGACGGCGCGGCGGTGATCGGCCGGTGCGCGTCGTGCGGTGCGCCCGAGGACCGGATGGTCAACTGCGCCGACGACGCGTGCCGCTCGCGCGTGGTGCTGTGCGCGTCGTGCGGCGACGCGGCGGCCTGCGGGAGGCACGCCGAGGCCGCCGCGGCCTGAACCGGCGGATCAGCGGGCGAGGAGGGCCTCGACCTCGGCGGCGGTGGGGACCGCGGCCTGTGCGCCCACGCGGGTGACGGCGATGGCCGAGGCCGCCGCGCCCGCGCGCGCCGCCGCGGCGAGCGCGTCGAGCGAGAGCGGGCCGCGGCCCAGGCGCGCCGCGAGCACGCCGCAGAACGTGTCGCCGGCGCCGGTCGTGTCGACGGGGTCGACGCGGAACGCGGGCACGGTCGCCCGCTCGGATCCGAGGACCACGATGGATCCGGATGCGCCGAGGGTCACGACGAGCGCCGGCACGCGGGACGCGAGCGCCTCGATCGCCGCCTCGCGATCCGCCGTCGCCGCGATGTCGGTCAGCTCGTGCTCGTTGACGATGAGCACGTCCACGAGCGGCAGCACCCGCGCCGCCGTCTCGGCGTCCGCGAGCGGCGCGGAGGGGGCGGCGTTGAGCACGAACAGCGCGCCCTCGGAGCGCGCCTCGGCCGCCGCCACCACGAGCGGCACGGGGATCTCGAGCTGGGCGGCCACGACGTCGGCCGCCGCGACGAGCTCGCGCTGGTGCGCCTCCAGCCCCTGCAGCGCGCCGTTGGCCCCCGGCACGACGATGATCGCGTTCTCGGCGTCGTCGGCCACCGCGATGAGCGCCACCCCGGTCTGCTCGGGCGAGAGCGACAGCCCCGACACGTCGATGCCGTCTGCCTCGAGCAGCGCCCGCAGCTGCGCGCCGTCGGCGTCGTCGCCGATCGCGCCGATGAACGCCGCAGGGGCACCACCCGCCCGCGCCGCCGCGACGACCTGATTCGCGCCCTTGCCGCCGCCGCCCCGCGACGAGCCCGACGCGAGCAGCGTCTCGCCCGGGCCGGGGATGCGCGGCACGCGCGCGACGACGTCCATGTTGATGCTGCCGACGACGGCGACGCTCATCGGTTCTCCCTCCGCTCCCCCGCGATGTCTTCCATCCTCTCCCGCTCGCGGTGCGCGGCGATGTCGTCGAGGATGCGCAGCGCACCCGTGTCGGCCGCGAGCTCGGCGGGCCGGCGCGGGCGGTAGACCACGAGCGAGTGGAAGACGAAGCGCGCGAGGAACGCGACGGCGAGCGTGATGGCCGTGGCGAGCACGCTCGAGATGTGCCACGTCTCGACCATGAGGGCCATGACGGGGATGCGGATGGCGGCCTCGACGTTGTTGAACGTGAACGAGGTGGCGAAGCGCCGCCCGAACCCGGCGGCCTGATCGCGCATGTCGGCGAAGACGAAGCGCTCCTGCAGCAGGAAGTTCGCCACGATCGTGATCTCCGCCGCCGCGATCGCCGCCCACAGGTAGTCGACCCCGAGCGCCGTGAGCGCCCACACGATCCCGATGTTCGCGACGGCGCCGGCCGCGCCGATGAGCGCGAAGATCGACATCTTGCCGAACCGCAGCCGGCCCAGGTGCGCCAGGAATGCGCCGCCCTGCCGCAGCGTCGCCTTCGAGATCCCGTCGCGGCGGCGGTCGAAGCGCAGCGGCAGCTCCGCCGTGCGGTGGTCGCCGCGGGCCAGGATCTCGAGCAGGATCTTGAAGCCGTTGGGGCGCAGCGCGGCCAGATCGATGCGGCGGCGGTCGACCAGGAAGAACCCGGTCATGGGGTCGCTCACACCGTGCAGCCGCACGGGGAACATCGCCTTCGTCACGGCCGTGGACACGCGCGACACGGCCGCGCGCAGCCGCGTGCCCAGCCCCTCGCCGTCGCCGCCGCGCATGTACCGCGACGCGAGCACGACGTCGACGCCGCCGCGCTCGTACCGCTCCAGCAGCTCCGGCAGCAGCGCGGGCGGGTGCTGCAGGTCGCCGTCCATCACGATGCACACGTCGGCGCCCGCGAGGGCGAGCCCGCGCGCCACGGCTCCGCCCAGCCCGCCCGTGCGCTCTCCGTGCGGCCGGTGCATCACGCGCACGGGCAGGGGCGCGGATGCCGCCACGCGGGCGATCTCACCCGGGGTGTCGTCGTCGCTGTCGTCGACGAACAGGATCTCCGCGCCGCGGCCGGCGAGGGCGGCCGCGATCTGCGCGACGAGTGGCGCGACGTTCGGACTCTCGTCGCGCGTGGGGACGATGACCGTCACCTCGGGAGCGGGGCGCACCTGCCTATCGTTCCATGCGCGGCTGTGACCGCGCGCACCGTCCCGAGCCGGCCGCCCGCGGCGGACGTAACCTGGATGTATGACGACTTCGCAGGAGATCCGCATGTTCGGCGCCGAGTGGTGCCGCGACTGCCGCCGCACCAAGGCGCAGCTCGACGAGCTGGGCGTTGCCTACCAGTACATCGATCTCGAGGCCGAGCCCGCGGCCGCCGACGTGGCCAAGGAGATCTCCGGCCGCACCAACATCCCGGTGGTCGTGTACCCCGACTCGAGCCACCACGTCGAGCCCAGCAACGCCGACGTCGAGGCGAAGCTGCGCGAGCTCAACCTGATCTGACACTCGAGCCTGGCGGATCCGCGGCTCGCGGACTCCTTCTCACCCGGCCGGAACCGGCACAATAGAGGGGACGAAGGAGGATCGCGTGGTCGACACGATCGATGCGGAGACGAGCCCGCTGCATCTTCCGCACGCCGCGGCCGAGTGCCCGAAGTGCTTCATCGAGCTGCAGCGCGATCGCGGCTGGTGGCAGGCGCGCCCCGAGGGTGCGCGGCTGGTCGGCCTCGTCGTCGCCCGCGAGGACATGCCGCCCGTCGTGCAGCAGCGCGAGGACCTGGCGCGCTTCGGCGTGCCGATCGAGGGCTTCCGCCACCCGGCGCCCGACATCCTGGAGACCTGGGAGCAGCGCCTGAGGCGCCTGTTCGACACGCTGCGGCCCGGGGACGTGCTCGTCGTGGCGGGCATCCGCGCGCTCGGGCGCGATGCGGCGGAGGGCGCGCGCACGGTCGCGGCGCTCGGCCGCAAGGGCATCGTCGTGAAGGTGCTCAGCCACGGCGCGCGGCACCTGCACGACGCCACGGCCTGATCGGCCGGCTCAGCGCGAGACGGCCTCGCGGGGGCGGGTGTCCTCGTCGATGTCGTGATCGCGCGAGGAGGCGACCGCGACCGCGTCGACGACCACGGCCGTGATGTTGTCGCGGCCCCCGTTGAGCAGGGCCTCGCGCACGAGGCGGTCCGCCGCCGTCTGCGGCAGCACCTCGAGGCGCAGGATCGTGGCGATCCGCTCGGCGGTCAGCTCGTTCGACATGCCGTCGGAGCACACGAGCATCCGGTCGCCGCGCGCCGCCGGCAGCATCCAGAAATCGGCCTGCGCGTGGCTGCCGGCCCCCATCGCGCGCGTGATGACGTTGCGGCGTCGGTCGTGCGCCGCTTCCTCGGCCGTGATCTCGCCGGCGTCGAGCAGCTCCTGCACGAGGGAGTGATCCACGCTGATCTGCTCGAGCTCGCCACGGCGCATGCGGTACACGCGCGAGTCGCCGAGGTTGATCGCGAGCCAGTACCCGATGCCGTCGACGTGGGTCACGATCAGGCCGGCGAACGTCGTGCCCGCGCCGCGCTCGCGCGCCGCCGAGAGGCCGTCGACGCTGCGCCGCGCGCGGTCGAAGGCGTCGCGCGCCTCGCTCACCGACACGCTCGGCCGCCCCACGAACGGCGCGAACGCCTCGAGCGCCGCCGCCGAGGCGAGCTCGCCGCCCTCGTGCCCGCCCATCCCGTCGGCGACGAGGAACACGGGCGCCTCGGCGAGGTGGGCGTCCTCGTTCAGCGTGCGGCGCGCCCCCACGTCGGTGGCGGCGCCGCTCTCGACGACGATCGGGGCCGTCACGCGAGCGCCTCGAAGGTGACGACCCGGTCTCCCATCTCCAGGGCGTCGCCGGGCTCGAGTGGCGTGCGCAGGCCGGGGGTGACCTCGACCCGATCGCCGTGACGCACGATCACGACGCCGTTGGTCGAATGCATGTCGGTCAGCCAGGCGCCGGTCGGATCGACGTCGATCGCGAAGTGCGTCTTCGACAGCGACAGGGTGGTGTCGCGCACCGCGACGACCTCGGCGTCCTCGACGGGCGGGGGGTTGCGGCCGAACACCGTGCGGGAGGTCACCACGTGGCGGATGTCGTCGTCCCACACGAACACGGCGCGCTTGATCGCGCCGGGGCGGTGACGCTGCACGATCACGGTGTCGTCGACGAAGTCGTCGGAGGCCGGCGGCGGCACGGGCTCCCGACGCTGCGGGGCGGCCTCGCGCGGCTCGGGCGCGGCCACCGGCACGCCGGGCACCGACGAGATGAGCGACGCCCCCGGCTGCGCGGCGGGTGCCGCCGCGGGGAACGGCGGATTCGAGGCCGAGAACGCCGACGGCTCGGGGATGGCCGTGGCCGAGGCGTCGGCGACCGGATCGGCGGGGCGAGGCGGCACGGCCGGCGGCGGCGCGTAGGCGGCCGGCGGCGGCGCGTACGGGTCGGCCTCCGCGGCGGACGGGTCCATCGTCACGGCCGCCGTGGCGACGGGATCGACCGGGCCAGCGTACGGGTCGGCGGGGGCCGCGTACGGATCGGCCGCGCCGCCGTAGGGGTTCGCCGGCGCCCCGTAGGGGTCGTGGGCAGGAGCGGCCGGCGCCTCCGGCGCGTAGCCGGCGTGCGGCGCGCCGTACGGTTCGCCGGCCGATGAGGGCGCGGCGCCGTAGGTCTCGCCCTGGTACGCCCCGTACGCGTCGAGCGGGGATCCGTACGGATCCTGCTCCGCCGGGCGGGCGTCGACGACCATGGCGCCGGCGGCCTTGTCGTGCCACCCCTGGCGGCGCCCCGACTTGTCGAACAGGATCGAGAAGTAGCCGAGCAGGAGGATCGCGCCGGTGGCGCCGAGCACGATGTTGCGCAGCAGCGCCCTGCCGAACCCCAGCGGCGCGCCGGTGTCGGCCTGCACGATCCGGATCTTCTGCGCCCGCGCGCCGATCGATCCGGATCCGCCCTGCATGCCGGTGTAGACGAGGAACCAGGCGAGCACCGCCGCGTACATCACGAGCAGCGCGATCATGCCTGCGGCCATGTCGACCGTGAGGGTGAGCACGACCGCCAGCGCGCCGAACACCACGGCGATGCCGCCGGCGATGAGCGAGTCGATGAGGAACGCGACCACGCGCCGGCCCGGCTCGGCGGGCAGGCCGACGCCGTACGCCGGGCGGGCGTAGGGATCGGCCGGCGGGTACGAGGGATCGGGCGGCGGGTACGCGGAGGCGCCCTGCGCGTACTCGGGGGCGCCGCCGTAGGGGTTCGCGGGCGCGCCGCCGTAGGCGTGCTCCGCGGGCGCGGCCGGGTAGGCGGGCGCGGGCGCCGCGTACTCGGCCGGGGCCGGCGGGTAGCCGGGGGACGCGGCGAACGGATCCGCGGGGGCGGACGGGTACCCGGGGGCGGCGTACGGATCGGCGACCGGCTGGCCGTAGCTGTCCGCTCCCGGGAACTGCTGCTGTCCCGGGTAAGCGGGCTGCCCGTACGGATCCGGCAGGTGGCCGGGGTACTGGGGCGTGCTCATCTCACCCATCCTTCCCTGCATCGCCGCGCCGCTCGCGAGCGCGCGCGGGAGCGTCACAGATGATCATGTCAGCACACGCACCGCGGATGCGACGAATCCGCGACATCGCGCCCACGCGAGTCGCGGATCCGTCCGACCCGGAACCTCATCGCCGCGGCGGCTTCGGCTCCTTCTTCGGCGCCTTCCCCGAGGCCTGCAGCGTGGCGTAGTGCTGCGCGGCCTCGTCCTGGCGCGCCTGCTCGGCGCCCGACGCGATGGGCGCGCGCACGTGCTCCGGCTCGTACCCGAACGCGTCGACGAGATCCTGCGCGTGCGGGCGCAGCCGCGCGCAGAGCCGATCGATGTAGCGCGAGACGGCCGCGGCGCGCTGCGTCGAGAGCCGGCCGTGGATGAGGTGCCACGACAGGTGCTTCTCGATCAGCCCGAGGCCGAACAGGTCGCGCACCCACGTGAGCACCTGCTTCGTGCCCGCGTCGTCGATGCGCTCGAGCGCGTCGGTGAACGCCTCCCACTGCAGCAGCTCGGCGTGGGCGCGCGCGGCCTCGAGCAGCTCGCTCTGGTTCTCGTTGAACAGCGCGGCGCCGTCGGCGGCCGACATCTTGGACGCCGGGCGCAGGCGGGCGGCGACGTCGGCCACCATCGTCTGCACGCGGTCGGCGAGCAGCTGGTGCTGGTCCTTGCCCCGCAGCCCGAGCTCCACGGACCGGGCCGTGGAGCCGAGGTCGGCCACGGCCTGGCCGAGGCGGCGCAGGCCGGCGCCGTGGAACACGCGACCGGCGGTCTGGCCGGCGACCATCGCCGCGAGCTCCGCCGGCTGCTTGCCCTTGAACTGCTTGGCGTAGTCGCCGAGCAGGCGCTTGCCCACCAGCTGCAGCAGCACGTTGTTGTCGCCCTCGAAGGTCACGTAGACGTCGAGGTCGCTGCGCAGCCCGACGATGCGGTTCTCGGCGAGGAATCCCGATCCGCCGCACGCCTCGCGGCACTCCTGCAGCGCGTCGAGCGCGTGCCACGTCGACAGCGCCTTCAGACCCGCCGCGAGCGTCTCGAGGTCCTGGCGGCTCTCGTCGGTGTCGTTCGCGCCGCTGAAGACCGCGTCGAACTTCTGCAGCAGCTCGTCGTGCGCGAACGCCTGGGCGTAGGTGGTCGCCAGCAGGGGCAGCAGCCGCCGCTGGTGACGCCCGTAGTCGAGCAGCACGGTCTCGCCCGCGCCGTTGTCGAACTGGCGGCGCTGGTTGCCGTACGTCACGGCGATGTAGAGGCCGAGCGCCGAGCCCCACGTGGCGGCGCCGTCGAGCGAGACGCGGCCCTGCACGAGCGCGCCGAGCATCGTGAAGAAGCGGCGGCCGGGGCTGGGGATCGGGCTCGAGTAGGTGCCGTCGGGCGCGACGTCGCCGTAGCGGTTGAGCAGGTGATCGCGCGGGATGCGCACGTTGTCGAAATGCAGGCGGCCGTTGTCGACCCCGTTCAGGCCGCCCTTGGGGCCGTCGTCCTCGCCGCCCACGCCGGGCAGGAACGCGCCGTCCTCGTCGCGGATCGGCACGAAGAAGCAGTGCACGCCGTAGTTGACGCCGTTCGAGATGAGCTGCGCGAAGACGGTGGCCGCCCTCGCGTGCAGCGCGGCGTTGCCGAGGTAGTCCTTCCACGCGCCGCGGAACGGCGTGTGGATGACGAACTCCTCGGTCTCCGGGTCGTACGTCGCGGTCGTGCCGATCGCCTGCACGTCCGATCCGTGCCCGGTCTCGGTCATGGCGAAGGCGCCGGGCAGCCGCATCTCGCCGGCGTCGCGCAGCCAGCGATCGTGGTGGGTCTTGGTGCCCAGCTGCAGGATGGCCGAGGCGAACAGGCCCCACTGCACGCCCGACTTGATCTGCAGGCTGGGGTCCGCGACCACGAGCTCCTGGAAGCCGGCGAGGTTGCCGCCCTGGTTCTCGAGGCCGCCGTACTCCTTCGGGTAGGCGCGCATCGACGCGCCGTGCTGCACGAGCAGGTCGAGCTGGGCGAGCGTGCGCTCGCGGTGCTCGGCGATCGGCTGCCCCTCGATGCGCCAGAACGCGGGATCCTTGATCATCTCGCGCGCCTCGCGGCGGATGTCGGCCCACGTGCCCAGCAGGGCGTCGTTCACGAGGGAGATGTCGATGCGAGCGTCGGCGTGCTCGGCGCTCTCGACGGGACGGACCACGGTGTCGGCCATGCGGAATACCTCTTTCGGACGCGCGCGGGACGCGCGATCGGCGGGATGACACCACGTTAGGGACTCCACAGAGGCGCGTCACGATCGTTGTGCACCATCGACACCGCCCCGCCGCCCGACGGACGGCCGCGATTGTGCGCGCGGCACAGACCTCAGCTCGTGGCGTAGTCGGCGAGGAAGCGGTCCACCATCCAGTAGTCGTCCTCCGTGCGCTCGGCGCTTTCGGTGAACTCGCCGTCCTGGATCATCAGGTCGCGGTTGCCGGCCGGGGTGTCGTTCCACGTGACGTCCACGGCCTTCCAGGGTGATGTCCGCGGCCGGAAGGACACCGAACAGCAGGTCGAGCTCGGCGCCGAGCTCGACGTGAGCCGAGAGGTTGCCGATGAGGCCGGCGAGACCCGCCTGCACGCGCGCCGTCAGGGCGCCGAGCGCCTCGGCCACGGCGTCGGTGATGGCCGTGAGCGTCGCGGCGTTCAGCAGCGAGGTGTTCGCCGGCAGGCCGTTCAGGCCCGTCGTGCCCTCCGCGTACGAGATGCGCTGCAGGTCGACCGTGATCTGGCCGTTGGCGAGGTCGATCGACGCGATGCCCGCCTCGTCCTGCAGCGGGGTGAGCAGCAGCTGCTGGATGAGCGCGTCGACGCCCTCCTCGACGCCGTCGACGCCGATGGTGCCGGTCGAGACGTCGACCGTCGCGAGACCGAGGACCGACAGGTTGAGATCGGCGGCCGCCAGGGCGGATCCGAGAAGTCCCTCCGGTCCCACCGCCGCGTCGAGCGTCGAGCCGATCGCCTGGGTCAGCACGCTGTCGAGCGTGGTCGTCAGGCCGGCGACGAGCGGGCTGGACAGCTCCAGCTGCGCGTCGGCGATCTGGTACTGCGAGGCGATGTCGACCGCGCCCGTCACGGGATCGCCGGTCGCGGTGGCGGTCGACGAGACGGCGCCGAGCTCGATCCCCGCGCTGTCGATGACGCCGTCGGTGACGAAGGTCAGGCCGAGCTGCTGATGGATCGCGGAATCCGCCTTACGCCCTTCGGATGCCCGGGCAGGGCTGGCCCGGCGGGCGTCCGCCGCGCGGCGATGAGCTCGCCGAGGGCGCGCTCGCGCTGTGCTCGGGCGCGCTCGGATGACGCCCGGCGAGGGCGCACCGCGGCGACGCGGCGCCCGCGGACCGCGGCCGGTGCACGGTGCCGGTCAGTGCGCGGCGATGACCTCGAGCACGGCGTCGCCGTAGGCGTCGCGCTTCTTCGCGCCGATGCCCGTGATGCCGTCCAGATCGGCGATCGAGGCGGGGCGGTGCTCGGCGAGGGCGCGCAGCGTGACGTCGCCGAACACCACGTAGGCCGGCACCCCCTGCTCGCGCGCCTGCTCCGCGCGCCAGGCGCGCAGCGCCTCGAACAGCGGCCGGTCGTCGGGGGCGAGCTGCTCGGCGGTCGACGACTTCTTCGCGCCGCTCGCGCGCGACACGCGGCCGATCACATCGCGCCGCAGGCGCACCGGCGTCTCGCCGCGGAGCACGCCCGCACCGGCCGGACTCATGGCGAGGGTGCCGTACTCACCCTGGGCCACGAGCAGGCCGCGGGCGAGCAGCTGGCGGATGACGCTGCGCCAGTCCTGCTCCGACAGGTCCTTGCCGATCCCATAGGTCGACAGCTCGTCGTGTCGCATCTTGCGGATGCGATCCGTCGAGGCCCCCCTCAGGATGTCGATCAGGTGACCGGCACCGAACGCCTGATTGCGCTCGCGCTGCAGCCGCACGATCGTGGAGAGCAGCTTCTGGGCGGGCACGAGGCCGTCCCACACCTCCGGCGGCTCGAGGCAGGTGTCGCAGTTGCCGCACGGGCCCGACTCCTGCCCGAAATAGTCGAGCAGGTTCTGCCGACGGCAGTCCACGGTCTCGCACAGCGCGAGCATCGCGTCGAGGTGCTGCTGCTGGCGCTGCCGGATGGCGCGGTCGCCCTCGCCCTGCTGGATCATGCGCCGCTGCTGCACGACGTCGCCCAGGCCGTAGGCCATCCACGCGACGGCCGGTTCGCCGTCTCGACCGGCGCGGCCGGTCTCCTGGTAGTAGCCCTCGACGGACTTCGGCAGGTCGATGTGGGCGACGAAGCGCACGTCCGGCTTGTCGATGCCCATGCCGAAGGCGATGGTCGCCACGACGACGACGCCGTCCTCGCGCAGGAAGCGGGACTGATGGCGCGACCGCGTGGCCGCGTCGAGCCCCGCGTGGTACGGGATGGCGTCGATGCCGTTGCCCGCCAGGAACGTCGCGGTCTCCTCCACCGACTTGCGGCTGAGCGCGTAGACGATTCCCGCCGATCCCTCGGGCTGGGCGCGGATGAAGGACAGCAGCTGCTTGCGCGGCTCGGTCTTCGCCTCGATCCGGTAGCGGATGTTCGGGCGGTCGAAGCTCGCCACGAAGTGCTTCGCGTCGGGCAGCCGGAGCCGCTCGGTGATCTCTCGGTGCGTCTCGCGCGTGGCGGTGGCGGTGAGCGCCATGCGCGGCACGCCGGGGAACCGCTCCCCCAGCCCGCCGAGGGCGAGATAGTCGGGGCGGAAGTCGTGGCCCCACTGGCTGACGCAGTGCGCCTCGTCGATCGCGATGACGCTCAGGGAACCGCGCTCGAGCAGCCGGAGAGTCGCCTCCGAGTTGAGGCGCTCGGGCGCCACGTAGAGCAGGTCGAGCTGCCCCGAGACGTAGTCGCGTTCCACCTGCGCGCGCTCGGCGGGGCTCTGCGTGGAGTTGAGGTAGGCCGCGTTCACGCCGTTGGCGCGCAGCGCGTCGACCTGGTCGTGCATGAGCGCGATGAGCGGCGAGACGACGAGGCCCGTGCCCTCGCGCACGAGCGCCGGCACCTGATACGTGACGCTCTTGCCGCCGCCCGTCGGCATGAGCACGACCGCGTCGCCGCCGCCGACGACCTGCTCGACGATCGCGACCTGGTCGCCCCGGAAGGCGTCGTAGCCGTAGACGGTCTTGAGCGCCTCGAGCGCCGTGCCGAATCGCGACGGCCGCGGCGTGGCTGTCGCCGGCGCGGCGGGCGGAGCGTGCGCGGCGGGCGGAGCCGCGTCCTGCGGGCCGCCCCACGCGATGGGCCCGCCCGCGTAGTCGGGCTCCCAGTACTCGTCGCCGTAGGGGTCCGGCGGCGCCTCCTCGGGCGGCGCCCACCCCTCGTACGGGTCGGGAAGCGCGCCGAGGGTCATGCCTCCAGCGTAGGCGGGGCGGCCGACACCGCGCGCCGGATGTGGACAGCCGATCTGCGCCGCGCGCCTGTGAACGGCCGGATGGGTTCCCCGTGGCCCGCGGACCTCGTAGCGTGGAGGCATGACGAACACGAGGGTCGAGCGCGTGGACGACCGGAACCGCTACGAGATCTACGTGTCGGACGCCCCCGACGCCGGAGCGACGCGCGAGGGCGAGACGCTGGCCGGCTACGCGGAGTTCTCGCAGGAGCAGGGCAAGATCCGGTTCGTCCACACCGTGATCGATCCGGCCTTCCGCGGCCGCGGCCTCGGCGACGTCCTCGCCGCCGAGGCGCTGGCGGACGTCGCCCGGCGCGGCGACACCATCGTGCCGCTGTGCCCGTTCATCGCGGCCTATCTCACCGAGAACGAGGTCGCCGGGGCGATCGTGGACTGGCCGCACGGCACGCCGCAGAACGCCGCGACCCCGCCCGAGCAGCCGGCCTGAGCCGCGGGAATCCCAGGGCGATGACCCGCTACGACGTCGACGCCGGGGAGGCGGTCGACGGCGGATCCACCGACTGCGACGGGCCGCGCGCGCTGCTGCTCGAGCCGCGGCACGTGCCGCTCGGCGGCGTGCGCGCCATGGACGTGTCGCGTTCCCTGCCACAGCGCGACCTGCCGCTGGTCGGCGCGTGGTGCTTCCTCGACCGGTTCGGCCCGCAAGAGGCGATGATGCGCGTCGATCCGCATCCGCACATCGGTCTCCAGACGGTGACGTGGCCCCTCGTCGGCGAGGTGCGCCACCGCGACGCCGCCGGATCGGACGTGCGCATCACGCGCGGGCAGCTGAACATCATGACCGCCGGCGACGGCATCAGCCACTCCGAGTACTCCGTGGGCGACGAGCCCGGACCGATCGACGCGCTGCAGCTGTGGATCGCGCTGCCCGAGGGCGCGCGCCGCCAGGGGCCGCACTTCGAGCAGCACCGCGAGCTGCCGTCCGCCGCCGTCGCGGCGAGCGAGGGCGCCGACCCCGACATCACCGTCGTGGTCGGCTCGTTCGCGGGCGTCGACTCCCCCGCCGCCGTCTACAGCCCCATCGTGGGCGCCGAGATCCGTCTCGCCCCCGGCTCGCGCGTGCGGCTGCCGCTGCAGCGCGACTGGGAGCACGCCATCGTGCACGTGGAGGGCGATCTGCGGGTCCACGATGCGGCACCGGGCGGAGCGGCCTCCCTGTCGCTCGACCGGCTCGATCTGCTGTACCTGGGCGTGCACCGCGACGGGATCGAGGTGTCGACCGAGGGCGGGGCGATGGTGTTCCTGCTGGGCGGCGAGCCGTTCGGCGAGGACATCGTGATGTGGTGGAACTTCGTCGGCCGCTCGCACGACGAGATCGCCGAGGCGCGCGCGCACTGGGAGGCCCGCGACGCGAGGTTCGGATCCGTCGTGGGCCACGAGCCCGACGATCGCATCCCCGCACCGCCGCTGCCGAACGTGCGGCTCACCGCGCGGCGCCGCCGCATCTGAACCGCGCGCGATCGGTGCCGCCCACCCGCCCGGGGCGCAGGCGGATCGCAATAGGCTCGGGGGCGTGAGCAAGTCCGGTGTCCTCTCCACGCGCGTCCTCCTCGTCTGCGCCGCGATCGCGGTCGCGACGGGCGTGCTCGGCGGCATCGAGGGGTGGCTCACGATCCCCGTCCTCGCGGCGGCGCCGTTCCTGTACGGCTTCCTGCTGGGCGTGCACACACTGCCCGGCATCGTCGCGCAGGAGCTGTTCCGCATGCCGTGGGTCGCGCTGGTGACGCACGTGCTCGCCGGCCTCGTCGGCGCCGCGATCGCGCCCGTGTGGGCGCCGCAGTTCCTCGGCACGGCGCTGCTGTTCGGCGGCATCCAGGAGGGCGTCGCGGCCGTGTTCCGGTACCGCGCCTGGAGCTGGTGGCGGTACCTCGTCTCGGCGCTGCTGATCGGCGCCCTCGTCGCGTTCGTCGTCGCCATGGCGGCCGACCTCGGTGAGCTGCCCGCGTGGGCGCAGGCCGCCTACCTCGCGCTGTCGCTGCTGGGCCCCGTGGCGTGGACGCTGCTCGGACTCTGGATCGGTCGCGGGCTCGAGCGCGCCGGCATCACGCCGGGCCGCGGCAGGGAACGCGGGCGCCGAGCCGAGCGGCACCCGGCGCCGCGGGCGTGACCCGGGCGCGGCCGCATACGCTGATCGGATGACCGACGCCCCGCTCGCCGCGCTCGCGCGCGTGAGCGTCGCGCATCTCGACGCCCCGCGGCCGGCGCCGCGCGAGGTCTCGCTCGAGATCCGCACGGGCGAGGTCGTGCTGCTGCTCGGCCCGAGCGGAAGCGGCAAGACCACGCTCACCCTCACGCTCAACGGGCTCGTGCCGCACCACATCGACGCCGACGTCGAGGGCGTCGTGCGGATCGGCGGGCGGGACGCCGCGGGAGCCTCGCCCGCCCAGCTGAGCACGAGCGTCGGCATGGTGTTCCAGGACCCCGACGCGCAGCTGGTCACCTCGAGCGTGCTCGACGAGGTCGCCTTCGGCCTCGAGAACCTGCGCCTGGGCGCCGCGGAGGTGCGGGCGCGCAGCGAGGAGTCCCTGCGGCGCGTGGGCCTGTGGGAGCGCCGCCACGACGATCCGGACGAGCTCTCGGGCGGGGGCAAGCAGCGGCTCGCGATCGCCTGCGCGCTCGCGATGCGCAGCCCGCTGCTCGTGCTCGACGAGCCGACCGCGCAGCTCGATCCCGCGGGCGTGCGCGACGTGTACGCGGCGCTCGCCGACCTCGTCGCCGCCGGGGAGCACGCCGTCCTGCTCGTCGAGCACGACGTCGACGCCGCGCTGCCGCTCGCGACGCGCGTGGTCGTGCTCGACGCCGACGGACGCCTGGCCCACGACGGCGACCCCGCCGACGTGCTCGACCGCCACGCCGCCGAGCTGCGCGCGATGGGCGTGTGGCTGCCCCGGGACGGCGAGCCGAGCCGCCGGCCCGTGCCGACGCCCGCCGGCGACGTCGCCCCCGCCGTGTCGGCGCGCGGGCTGACGGTGCGGACCGGACGCGGCCGGGGTCGCCGCGCGCTCATCCGCGACGTCTCGCTCGACGTGCCCGCGGGCTCGTTCACGGCGATCGTCGGGCCCAACGGCGCGGGCAAGACCACGCTGGCGCAGGCGCTCGCGGGCGTCGCGCCCCCACCCCGCGGCACCGTCCGCGTCGCCGGGCTCGATGCGGGCGCCGCGCCCCCGCGACGCCTCGCCGAGCGCGTGGGGTTCGTGTTCCAGAACCCCGAGCACCAGTTCGTCTCCCACACCGTGCGCGGCGAGCTCGCGCACAGCCTGCGCCGCGTGCCGGGTGCCGAGCGCGACGCGCGCGTCGACGCGATGCTCGCCCGGTTCGGGCTGACCGAGCACGCGGATCGGCACCCCTATCGGCTCTCGGGCGGGCAGAAGCGGCGGCTGTCGGTCGCGACCGCGTTGATCGCGGGGGCCGACCGCCCCGGCGGGGTGCTCGTGCTGGACGAGCCGACCTTCGGGCAGGATCGCGCGCGGGCCGACGAGCTCCTGGCGCTGCTCGACGAGCTGCACGCCCACGGCACGACGGTGGTGGTGGTCACGCACGACCTGCGCCTGGTCGCCGAGCACGCCACGCACGTCGCGGTCATGGACGGCGGGGAGCTCGTCGCCTTCGGTCCCGCCGACGAGACCCTGCCGACCGCCCGCGCGGTGTTCGATCGGCCGCGCCCCCTCGAGACCGCCGACGGGCCGGCCGGCGCGTCCGGGCCACGGCGGGCCGCGCCCCTCGAGCGGCTCGATCCGCTCGCGAAGCTCGCCGCCGTCCTGCCCGCGCTCGTCGGCGTCGTGTTCACGCGCGACCTGGCCACCCCGGCGGCCCTCGCGATCCTGTCGGCGCTCGTGCTGCTCGTCGGCGCGCGACGGGATCGGCGGCTGGGGCTGTGGCTCGGCGTCGCGCTGCCCGCCGTGCTCGTCGCCCTCGCGGCGGGCTTCGCGCTGTGGACCGATCCCCGCACGGGCACCGCGACGGGCCTGCGCCTCACGGCGATGCTCGCGATCGCGCTCGTCCCCGGCCTCACCACCACCGGTCCCGATCTCGTGCGCGCGATCGTGCAGCACCTGGGCGTGCCGTACCGGATCGGGTACGCCGCCCTCGCCGCGTACCGATTCGCCCCGCGCCTGCGGCGGGAGATGGCGATCATCCGCGCCGCCCATCGCGTGCGCGGCACGGGCGGAACGCGTCTGTCGCGCGCCGCCGCGTCTTTCGTGCCCCTGCTGGCCGGCGCCATCCGGCACGCCGAACGGGTGGCCCTCGCGATGGATGCGCGCGCGTTCGGCGCCCACCCCACGCGCACGGAGCGGCGCGTCCTGCGCTGGCGGACCGCCGACACCGTGGCCGTGGTGGCCGGATGGGCCGCCACGGCCGCCGTCTTCATCGCCTTCGCGGCGATCACGCTGCCGCGCGGATGGATATGACAGAGTAAGGGCGGGTTCGGGACGTCCTGCCCACGAAGGATCGGCGTCGAACGACGGCGCCGGTGAGAGTTGGAGACGACATGACGGAGTTCGATCCGGCATACGCGGGCACGTGGATCATCGACCCGGCCCACTCGCGCTTCGGGTTCGCAGTCAAGCACGCGATGGTCTCGAAGGTGCGCGGCGCCTTCCACGACATCTCGGGCAAGCTCGTGGTCGGCGAGGGTGGCATCGACGACGCCCACGTCGAGGTCCGCGTCAAGGCCGCGAGCGTGAACACGGGCAACGAGCAGCGCGACGCGCACCTGCGCACGGGAGACTTCTTCGAGGTCGAGAAGTACCCCGAGATCACCTTCGAGTCGACGAGCTTCGACCAGGTGGGCGAGAACGCCTTCCTCGTCAACGGCGCGCTGACGATCAAGAACACGATGAAGCACGTGGGCATCCCGCTGGAGTTCACGGGCATCGGGCGCGACGCCGACGGCCGCCTGCGCGCCGGCTTCGAGGGCACCCGGCGGATCGATCGCCGCGATTTCGGCCTGGAGTGGCAGGTGCCGCTCGACGCCGGCGGCGTGCTCGTGTCGGAGCGCATCACGCTCGAGTTCGAGCTCAGCCTCATCCATCTGGAGGACGGCGAGACCGCCGACTGATCCGCATGCGAAAGGCGGGCCGCTCCCGAGGGGGCGGCCCGCCTTTCACGTGCGTGCTGCGGCTTACGCCGTGGTCAGCTCCTCGACCGTGGGGGCGCCGGCCAGCTCGTCGATGAGGTCGTCGCCGGGGCGCACCTCGTCGAACGGAGCCTGGATCTCGGCCCGCTGCAGCATCTCGGTCATCTTGCGACGACGCTGACGGGTGATCAGCGTGACGACGCGGCCGGAGTTGCCCGCGCGGCCGGTGCGGCCGGCGCGGTGCAGGTACGTCTTGTACTCGTCGGGGGCGTCGGCCTGGATCACCAGGTCGACGTCGTCCACGTGGATGCCGCGCGCGGCGACATCTGTGGCGACGAGTACGCGGGCGCGGCCCTTCATGAAGCGCTCGATGTTGCGCGTGCGCTTGGCCTGGTTCAGGTCGCCGTGCAGCGAGATCGCATCGATCCCGGCGTCGTCGAACTGCTCGGCGAGCATCTCGGCGAAGGCGCGCGTGCGGGTGAAGACGAGCGTCTTGCCCTCGCGGTCCACGAGCGCGTCGAGGATCTCGGACTTCGAGCGCTGGTCGACCACGAGCACGCGGTGATCGATCGTGCCGGTCTCCTGCGTCTCGCCGGCGACCTCGTACACCTGCGGGTCGACGAGGAACTCGTCGACGAGCGCGGCGACCTCGCGGTCGAGCGTCGCCGAGAAGAGCAGCTTCTGGCCGCCCTCGCTCGTCAGGCGCAGGATGTCCTGCACGGGCTCGAGGAAGCCGAGCTCGCACATGTGGTCGGCCTCGTCGAGCACCGAGATCTGGATCTGCGAGAGGTCCAGCTTGCCCTGGCGCTGCAGGTCGCCGATGCGACCGGGCGTGCCGATGATGATGTCGACGCCCTTCTTCAGCGCGCCCACCTGGCGCGCCTGGGGCACGCCGCCGTAGATCTGCGTGGTGAACAGGCCCACGCTGCGGGCGATCGGCTGCACGGTGCGGTCGATCTGCAGCGCGAGCTCGCGCGTCGGCGCCATGATCAGCGCGACCGGCGAGCGGCCGAACTCGCGCTTCTGACCCGCCTTGGCGCGGAGGATCTTCTCGACCAGCGGGGCGCCGAAGGCGATCGTCTTGCCCGAGCCGGTGCGGCCGCGGGCCAGCACGTCGCGACCCTCGAGGATCGACGGGGCCGTCGACGCCTGGATCGGGAACGGCTTGGAGGCACCCAGGTCGGCGAGGGCGCGGACGATGTTGTCGCCCAGGCCCAGGTCGCCGAAGGTCATCTCGGTGACGTCCTCGGCCTGCACAGCCTGCGCCTCGAGACGCTCGTGGACGACGTCGATCTGCTCCTCCTGCTGCTTGGAGCGCACGGGCGCCTCGCGGCGCTCCTGCCACGCGCGCTCGCCCTCGGTCTGGCGGCGGGCGGGGCGCTCGCCGTCGAACTCGCGGCGGGCGGGGCGCTCGTCGCGGTCGAAACGGCGGGCCGGGCGGTCGTCACGGTCGAAGCGCGGGCGCTCGTCGCGGGCCGGGCGGTCGTCGCGGTTGTAGCGGGGGCGGTCGCCCTCGAAGCGGCGGGCCGGACGCCCGTCGCGCTCGTAGCGCGGGCGCTCGGTGCGCTCGCCGTACGAGCGGGCCGGGCGGTCGTCGCGGTCGAAGCGGGGGCGCTCGTCGCGCCCCGGGCGGTCGCCGTAGGAGCGAGCCGGGCGGTCGTCGCGGTTGTAGCGCGGGCGGTCGTCGCGAGCCGGGCGGTCGTCGCGGCGGAAGCCGCCGGCGCGCTCGGGGCGGTCGCCGTACGACCGGCGCTCACCGGCGGGGCGGTCGCCGTACGTGCGACGCTCGCCGCGGTCGTTGGTGCGCTCCGGGCGACCGGCGCGGTCGTCGCGACGGGGGCCGTCGAAGCGGCGGTCGCCGGTCGAGCCGGTGCGCTCGTCGCGGGCACCCGTGCGGGCGCCGCGGTCGTCGGCCGACCAGCGGGGCTTGCGCTCGTCGTCGCGACCGTGGCCGCGGAACGGGCCTCCGGTCGACTTCTTCGCGTAGCGCGGGTCGAAGTTCTTCGGGGCGCGGGCGCCGGATCGATTGGTGTTCTTGGGCATGCGAAAGTACGCACCTTCCATAGGTGTCATGCGGCCACGTCAGGACCACACACACCCGCGCACACATACGCGGAATCCCAAAGCCGACCCCTCAGCGTACCGAACCCGCCTGGGAGAAAGCCTGTGCGGCCGGCGCGGCTCAGCCGCGCAGGGCGCGACGGCTGGTCTGCACCGGCGAGGCGTTCGGCAGCGTCCCGTGCTCGACGTGCGCCGAGGCGGCGTCGCGCGCCGGCGCCGCCGTGGCGGGCGCGGCCGGAGCCGGGCGCGACGCCGGCGCCGCGGGCTCCGGCGCCTCGCCCTCCGCACGATCCGGTGCGGCCGATCCGGTCGAGGCGTCCGATCCGCCCGGCGTGGTGGGACCGTCGTCCGGGCCGCCGTCGCCGGACGGCGCCGCGCCGCCGCCGCGGCGGGCGATCCGCCGCTCCTTGGCCCCCTCGACGAGGTTGTACAGCGTGGGCAGCACGATGAGCGTGAGGAACGTCGACGACACGAGACCGCCGATCACGACGATCGCCAGCGGCTGCGAGATGAAGCCGCCGTGCCCGGTGATGCCGAGCGCCATGGGCGTGAGCGCGAAGATCGTCGCGAGCGCCGTCATGAGGATCGGCCGCAGACGCATGGACGAGCCCACGAGCGTGGCGTCGCGCGTGCTGAGTCCGTGGTGCTCGCGGTACTGGTTCACGAGGTCAACGAGCACGATCGCGTTCGTGACGACGATGCCGATGAGCATGAGCACGCCGATCAGCGAGGCGACGCCGAGCGGCACGCCCGTGACCACCTGCAGCAGGATCGCGCCGGTCGCCGCGAACGGCACCGAGACGAGCAGCAGCAGCGGCTGGCGCAGCGACTTGAAGGTCGCCACCATCACGACGTAGACGATGAGGATCGCCGCGAGCATGGCGAGACCCAGCTGCGAGAACGACTCGGCCTGCTGCTCGGCCACGCCGCCCACCTCCGCCCGCGCGCCGTCCGGCAGGTCGACGGCGTCGAGCGCCGCGGTCACCGAGGCCGTCGCCTCCGCGAGGTTGTCGCTCGCCGGCGGCACGGTGATGGCGGCGGTGCGTCGACCCTGCACCGTCGTGATCGACGTGGGGCTGGCCGTCTCCTCCACCGTGGCGATGTCCTGCAGCTGCACCATCCCGAGCGCGCTGGGGATCTCCAGCTCGCGGAGCTCCTGGATCGTCGCCGGCGGGTCCTCGACGGCGATGTACACCGTGAGCGCCGTGTCGTCGATCTCGACGGTGCCGATCTGCTGATCGTTCATCGTGTTCGAGACGATCCCGCCGACGGCGACCTCGCTGAGGCCCCGCTGCGCGGCCGCCTCACGGTCCACGACCACGCCGATGTACGGCAGGCTCGCGGCCAGGTCGTCCGTCACCTCGCCCACGCCGGCGCGCCCGTCCAGCTCGGCGACGATCGCGTCGGTCGCCTCCTGCAGCGTCTGCGGGTCGGGTGCCGAGACGCTCACCTCGATGTCGGTGGATCCGAACCCGGCCGCCGCGGCCACGGTGATCTCGCCCGCATCGTCGAGGTCGGCCACGGCCTCCTGCACGTCGGCGCGCAGCGCCTCCTGGTCGACGTCGGCGTCGGTCATGATCGAGAACGTCGCCGATCCGCCGCCCGAGAAGGCATCCTGCAGCGGCGATCCGCTCGATCCCACGGAGACCTGCACGGTCTCGATGCCGTCGACGCCCTCGAGCGCCTGCTCCACCTTCGCCGCGGCCTCGTCCTTGGCCTCGAGGCTCGCGCTCGGACCGAGGTCCTGCGTGACGGTCATGGTGTTCTGCCCGGTGTCGCCCAGGAAGTTCACCTTCATGAGCGGCGCCATCGCCACCGTGCCGCCGAGCACGAGCACGGCGATCAGCAGCGTCACCCAGCCGTGCTTGAGCGTCCACCGCAGCACGGGCAGGTAGGCCCGCTGCAGGCGCGAGGGCGGGGCGTCGGGGCTCTCGGGGTCGATCTGCCGGCCGTCGGCGTCGCGCAGCGGCTTGCCCGGCTTCATGAACCAGTACGCCAGCACCGGCACGATCGTCAGCGCGACGAAGAGCGAGGCGAGCATCGCCAGGCCCACCGTGAGCGCGAACGGCCGGAACAGCTCGCCGACCATGTCGCCCACGAAGGCGATCGGCAGGAACACCGCGACCGTCGTGATCGTCGACGAGGTGATCGCCCCGGCGACCTCGCGCACGGCGAGGCGGATCGCGTCGCCCTTGTCGGCGTCGCCCACGTAGTGCCGCTTGATGTTCTCGATCACGACGATCGAGTCGTCGACGACGCGCCCGATCGAGATCGTCAGGGCGCCGAGCGTGAGCATGTTGAGGGAGTAGCCGAACGCCTGCATGCCGATGAACGCGATGAGCACGCTCGTGGGGATCGAGATCGCCGTGACGAGCGTCGAGCGGATCGACAGCAGGAACACGAGGATCACGACGACGGCGAAGACGAGACCGAGCATGCCCTCGACGGCGAGCGTCTCGATCGACTGGACGATGAACGGGGCCTGGTCGAACACGACCGTGAACTCGGCGTCGGGGAACGTCTCGCGCAGGTCCGCGACGGCGGCGAGCACGCCGTCCGAGACCTCGACGGTGTTGGCCGCCGGCAGCTTGGTGATCGAGATCGAGATGGCGTCCTCGCCGTTGACCCGCGAGATCGACGAGACGGGATCGTTCGCCAGCTCCACGCTCGCGACGTCGCCGATCGTGGTGACGTCGGGAACGACGGGCGCACCGGTGGCGGGGTCGAGCTGCGGCTCGCCAGGGGCGGCGACGAGCGGGAGCGCCGCGATGTCTTCGACCGAGGTCACCTTCGCGCCGGTCTGCACCGTGAGCGTCTCGTCGCCCTCGGTGATGTCGCCACCGGGGAACAGCACGCCGTTCTGCTCCATGGCGTCGCCGATCGCCTGGGTCGAGAAGCCGCGCGCCGCGAGTTCGGCGGTGTCGGGCGTGATCGTGATCCGCTGCCCCACGCCGCCGACGATCGACGCCGAGGCGACGCCGTCGACGTCCTCGAGCTCGGGGATGGCGGAGTTCTCGAGCTCGCCCTGCGCGTCCTCGCCCTCGCCGAATCCGCTCACGGCGATCTGGATCACGGGCAGGTCGTCGATGCTCACCGACATCACCTGCGGATCGACGTCCTCGGGCAGCTGGGCGCGGCTGATCGCCTGCTGGATCTTCTGCTCCGCCGTGCCGAGGTCGGTGCCGTACGCGAACATCGCCTGCACGATCGACGCGTTCGTCGTGCTCGTGGCGGTCGTCGAATCGAGGTCGGGGACCGACTGGATGGCCTCCTCGATCGGCGTCGACACGTCGTTCTCGACCACCTCGGGCGAGGCGCCGGGGTAGGTGCTCATGACGATGAGCGCGGGCAGCTCGATCGACGGGATGAGCTCCTGCTTCAGGCTTGTGAGCCCGATGCCGCCGAAGACGGCGGCGCAGATCGTGATGAGCGCGATGAGGGCGCGGTTCTTGAGGCTGAGGACGGCGAGTTTCGACAAGACGGGGACTCTCGATCTCGACCGGCGGCGCCGGTCGGCACCGCCGATACGGTGCTGT
The DNA here is from genome assembly GCF_054782875.1 of Microbacterium petrolearium. Lineage (NCBI taxonomy): Bacteria > Bacillati > Actinomycetota > Actinomycetes > Micrococcales > Microbacteriaceae > Microbacterium > Microbacterium petrolearium. The sequence goes on along the minus strand of NZ_BAAGRQ010000002.1, from coordinate 69,502 downwards.
ATCCGACGCGATCAGTCTGGCACAGGGCGCGCGCGCCACGCGCGGGGGACATCCCCCGTGTTCACGCGCCGAGCGTCAGTACTCTCGCAATCGCTCGGCGTTGTCCGTGAGCTCTCTTCCGTCAGGTGGTCGCACCGTCCATCCGTTGTTCTTCAGCACTTCCGCCGCTTCCGCCTGATGGTCGCGTACGGCGGCACGAAACTGGAAACGTCGAGCAAGTTCCCGACCGTCCTCCACAGCGCGGCGCCAACCAGGACGAGCATCGAATCCGCACTCCTGAATCAGGAACTGTACGAAGTCCTCGATCCCTGGCCTCAGCCGCCGCCCGCCCGTCGGAAAGTGCAATGCGGAAAGCGACATCGGCACCGCCCGGTGCCTGCCACTCGTATGAGTGCGGGCCAGGATGAACGACAACGAGCCACGTTCGCCATGGAACTGCCAGTGCGAGACGGGAGGTCCAGTCGTGCGACTCTCATACTCGAGCCGCACGATCGGAGCTTCCTCGAACTCAGGCGTCAGGGAGATGCGGGCCTGATCGAACTTCAGGAATCCGTCGTCGGACAGCTCGGCGAAGATCGCGAACGTCCAATGGGCAAGAACAACGTCGTCCCCGCGGAGCGCTAATGACGCCGGCCTCACCGATTCATCGTCGTCAACCGGGCAGATGCGCACTCGCCCCGTTCTCGGCAACTGTTGCGCCCGTATCCGCGCTTGTCCCGGCAGCGCCTGCCGGATCGTGTGCTCGAGCCGGGCAGCGAGGTCCTGCGCTTGACCGAGCATCCGAGGCGCGCGTCAGTCCGTCAGCTCGTTCTCACCGAGGAGGTAAGCGATCGAATCCAGCTCATCTCGAAGCGCCCACGCCCGGTCCGACAACGGGCGCGCGTGCGCTTCGCGGCGAAACTCCGCGTACGAGGTCAACCCGAGCTCACGCAGGAGCGCATCACGACGCTCGATGAGATCGCGCTCCTCGATCGTGATCACGGGTGCCATGGCGAGCCCTCCTTTGCTGTGTGACAAGAGTAGAACACGGGCCTCCGACATTCCGTGGGATAGACGGCGATTCAGACGCCTCCATCAGCCCCCGTGTTCAGGCGCCGAACGCGGCCGCGGTCAGCAGGCCGAGCGCGGCGGCGAGCACGCACAGCAGCAGGGTGCCGACGCCGTTGCCGACGGCCGCGACGCGACGACCCGCGAGCCACAGCTCGACCGTGTCGACCGAGACGGTCGAGAACGTCGTGTAGCCGCCGAGCAGCCCGGTGGTGACGACGGTGAGGATCGGCGATCCCGCGCCGGCGAACGCGGTCGCGAGGATCGCCATGACGTAGCAGCCGCTGACGTTCACGAGCAGGATCGGCCACGGGAAGCCGCGCGAGGGGCGCAGCGCGGCGTCGATCATCCAGCGCAGACCCGCGCCGACCCCGCCGGCGAGCGCGACGGCCAGCACCTCGAGGGGGTTCACGCGTCGCCCCCGCTCGCCGCGCGGCGCCCGATGGCGTAGCCGACGGCGGCCAGCCCCGCCGGCACGGCGACGAACAGCAGCGCCCCTCCCACGACGAGCAGCAGCAGCGTGCCCGCGGCGGCGAGCGGGCTCGCCTGCGCACCGGCCTCGACCGAGCTCACGGTCACGAGCGCGAACACCGGAGCCAGCGCGCTGTACGACGTGAAGCCGCCCAGCACGCCCGTGCCGAGGAACGCGCGCAGGCGCGGCCGGTCGCCCGCCCAGCCCACGAGCACGCCCAGCAGCCCCGAGCCGAGCGCGTTGACGAGGAAGATGACGGGCAGGCCCAGGACCGGATCGCTCGTGTCGGCCGTGAGCAGGTACCGCCCGGTCACCCCCACCGCCCCGCCGGCGACGACGAGCGGCAGCAGCCCCCACCGAAGGGGCGTGCGGCGGAAGCGGACGGTCACGCCTTCACGGTATCCGCTCCCCCGGCGATCACCGCGTCGATGAGGCGGTCGCACGCCTCCCACAGCTCGCGCTCACGCTGCGCGTCGTACGACTCGTCCGACGAGCGCTCCACCCTGTCGCGGTTGACGTACGACCCGGACGGCGCGGCGACGCGGCCGAGCGCGACGTCGGCGAGCTGGCGGCCCGCCACGGCGGGGCTGTTCGTGAGCGGAGTGAGGTTGAGGACAGGGAAGACCGCGCCCATCAGGAGCCGACTCACGGGGTCCGCGTTGCGGGTCAGGCCGGTTCCCGGCACGAGGCCGGGATTGAACGCCACGATGTCGACGCCGGCGGTCAGGCGCCTGGCGTACTCGTGGACGAGGTACACGGTGCCGAGCTTGCTCGTCGAGTACGCCATCCGCCCTCCCCTCGACCCGTCCGCGTCGGGGAACGCGCCGGTCCGGGCCAGCGCCTCGGGCGCCTGCCAGCGTGGCGGCGGCACGAGGCCGCCGGTGTGACGGAAGTCGCCGAAGTGGGTGTCGCTCGTGGTGATGACGATCCGCGCCGGGGCGGAGAACCGGCTTCGCAGCACCCGCAGGAGGGCGTGGTTCGCGAGCACGTTCACGGCGAACGTCGCCTCGTAGCCGTCGGCTCCCGTCGTGAGGGCGTCGACGTACTGGATGCCCGCGTTGCCGACGAACCCGCGCAGCGGGGGCAGGTCGGAGCGATCGAGGCGGGCCGCGATGTCGTCCGCCGCGCCGCAGACCTCGCGCAGCGAGCCCAGGTCGGCGGCGGCTCCCGAAACCCGCGCGGTGCCCACGCCGGGCAGCGCCGCGAGCTCCGCGACGACGCCGTCGAGCGACGCGCCGCGGGCGATCACGACGAGGTGCGCCTCGGGGTCTTCGCGCAGGATCCGCGCGGCGGCGGCGCGGCCGATGCCGCGCGTCGCGCCGGTCATGACGATGGTGTGCATGGGTGCCTCCGGAGTGTCTTCGATGAGGTCTCCACGCTCGCGCGTCGCGGCCGAGCCGGGCAGTCCCCCTGCCAGCCGGTGGACTGGCGGGGCCCAGGCTGCGGGGCCGCCTACGCGGCACAATGGCGGGTATGACGACGGCCCCGCGCGTGAGCTTCGGCGCGCTGGTGCACCTCTGGCGCGACCGGCTGTCGCCCGCCGATGCGGGCCTGACCCGCTCGCCGGGGCGGCGTGCGCCCGGTCTTCGCCGCGAGGAGCTCGCGCAGCTGGCCGGCCTCTCGGTCGACTACCTGCTGCGCCTTGAGCAGGGCAGGGCGACCCGGCCGTCGGCGCAGGTCGCGGCCTCGCTCGCGCGGGCGCTGCAGCTCTCGCGCGCCGAACGCGACGAGCTGTTCACCGCGGCCGGCCTGCTGCCGCCGCGCGACGGCGTCGTGAACCGCCATGTCCCACCCGGCATCCAGCGCCTCACGTCACGGCTGGGCGACTTCCCCATCGCGGTGTTCGCCGCGGACTGGTCCCTCGTGTGGTGGAACGCGATGTGGGCGGCGCTGCACGGCGACCCCGGCGGGCTGACGCCGCGGGAGCGCAATCTCGCCCGCGCGGCATTCGGACGGGCGGAGCGGCTGACGCTGCGTCCCGGCGCGATGGGGCCGGAGCCGGGCGAGTTCCTGGCGGGGATCGCCGGCGAGCTGCGCCGCGCGGCATCGCGATACCCCGAAGACGCGGAACTGCGTGAGCTCGTGGCGGAGCTGCACCGTGATTCCGCCGACTTCGCGCGCTGCTGGGCGGCGGGAGGGGGCGCGCTCCGCATGGCGGAGCGCAAGACGATCCGCCATCCCGAGGCGGGCGACATCACGCTCGACTGCGATGTCCTGCACGCCCCCGAATCCGACCTGCGGGTCGTCACCTACACCGCGCCCGAGGGATCCGCGGATGCGGGGCAGCTCGACCTCCTGCGGGTGCTCGGTCGCGGCGCGACCGCCGCGCCCTGACGGGCACGATCCTCACGGACGCGCGTCCGCGACCCGATCCGGGAGTTCGCACTGCGCCCTTGCGCATCGAGATATATCGTGTTTCACTCTGGGTATCGAGATATATCTCGAATTCACCGCCGGGCGATCCGGCCGTCTTGCAGGAGCGAGGACCATGGAGAAATGGCTGATCCACCCGGGCGAGAACCGGGTCATCGACGTCGAGGGCGTGCTGTCGCTCAAGATCGGCCTCGTCGGCGGGCAGATCGACGTGATCGCCCACGACGAGCCCGACGTGCGCGTCGAGATCCGCGGCGTGACCGTGAAGGACCTGCGGGTCGAGCTCTCGGGCGGCCAGCTCGAGATCGACCACCCGCAGTTGCGGTGGGACAACTTCCTCGAGGTGTTCCGCAACTTCGGCGCGGGCGGACCGCGCGCCGAGATCAGCGTGGCGGCGCCGCGCGATGTCGCGCTCACGCTGGGCGTGGTCAGCGCGACCGCTCTTGTCGCGGGTCTGCGCCGCGACGCCTCGGTCAACACCGTCTCGGGCGATGTGCTCGTCGACGGCCACGAGGGCGCGCTGCGCGTGAACGCCGTCTCGGGCGACGTGCAGGTGCGCGGCCTCACCGGCCCGTTCGACGCGCACACCGTCTCGGGCGACGTGATGGTCTCCGGCGCCGTGACGAAGGCCGACATCGACTCGGTGTCCGGCACCGCCTTCGTCGACGCCGAGGGCCCGATCGGCGCGATCTCGCTCAACGGCGTCTCGGGCGGGGCCACCTTCCGGCTCGACGCCGGCTACCCCGCCAACTACGTGCTGCGCAGCGCGAGCGGCCGGCTCACGGTCGACGGCGTGCCGCGCGGCAGCGGCGTGCCCTCCAGCTACAGCGGATCGACCGGGGAGCTCTCCGGCGCCTTCGCCGACGTCCGCGCCAACACGGTCGCGGGTGACATCACGGTTGTGCGCCGCGGCGGCACGGCCGGCGCCGAGGACGCCGCGAGCACCGAGGCACCCCTGACCCCGCCGAGGGACGGTGACCTCTGATGCCCGCCGTCTTCTCGCACGGCGACCTGCGGCTGTACCTGCTGAACCTGCTGAACGAGTCGCCGCGCCACGGCTACGACATCATGCAGGCCCTCGCCGAGCGCACGGGCGGCACCTACACCCCGAGCGCCGGCACGATCTACCCCCGGCTCTCGAAGCTCGAGGAGGAGGGGCTCGTGACCAAGACCGCCGACGGCCGCAAGACGGTGTACGAGATCACCGACGCGGGCCGCGCCGAGGTGGCCTCGCGCGCGGACGACATCGCGGGCATCGAGGCGGGGCTGGCCGACTCGGTCCGGATCATCGCCGACGGCGTGCGCGCGAGCGTGCGCGAGGCGATGAAGAGCCTGCGCGCCGATCTCGCGGCGGCCGCCCACGCCGAGCGGACCTCTCCGCCGCCTGCGGCCGACGACCGCGCGCAGTCGCGCGAGCAGCTGCAGCGCGCGGAGGCCGTGGTCGCGGACTTCCGCGGCCGGGTCCGCAGCGAGCTGCGCACGCACGTCGCGCGCGGCGGGGAGCTCGCGCCCGCCGTGGTCGACGACCTCGCCCGCACCCTCGACGAGGCGGCGCGCGAGCTCACCCGCGTGCTCAGGGGCTGAGATGGCGGTTCCCGAACCGCGGTGGCCGGCCGGCCCGCCTGGCGCACCGGCCGACCGTGGACGGATCCGGGGGTGGATCGATCGCCACCCGCGGATCCGTCGCGGCTACCGGACGACCGTGGGCACCGTCGGCGGCATCGTCACCGCGCTCGGGGTGATCCTGCTGCCGCTGCCGGGGCCCGGAGCGCTCGTGCTGCTCGGCGGTCTCGCCATCCTCGGCACGGAGTTCGCGTGGGCGCGCCGCAGCGCGGCGTGGATGCGCCGCCAGATCGCGCGGATCGCCGCCTGGTGGAAGCGGCGCCAGGAGCGCCGGCGGCGCCGCGACGGCCTCGCCGTCAGGTGAGGTCGGAGGGCGGGTACTCCTCGTCGTCGGCGAGCAGCTCGCCCTGCGGCACGACGAGCAACGGGATCGACTGGCGGTGCGAGAGGCGCGCGGCGACCGACCCCGTGAAGAACTCGCGCAGCGACTCGCCGAAGCCCCGCTTGCGCGTGCCGATCACGATGAGCTTCGCGTCGATCTTCGTCGTGAAGTGCTTCAGCGCCAGCGCCGGGTCGCCCACGAGCTGCCGGGCGGTCCATTCCGCCCTGCCGTCGAGCGCCTCCGCCGCGTGGGCCTTGACGGCCTCGAACTCCTCGGCGCCGGCGTCGACGTTGATGTCGATCGGCGCGGAGTGCACGTACCCGTCCGGGTCCTCGTAGGTGACGAAGCGCGTCACATCGACGTGCACGACCACGAGCGGAGCGCCCATCAGCTTGGCGTATCGGGCGGCTTCTCGGAGGACTCGCGGGTTCTGATCGGGGACCGCTCCGACGACGACGGCCCCCTGCAGGGCCTTGTCCTCGTCCGGAATGCGGACGCCTCCGGCGGTCTCCGCCTGGTTCTCCGACATCGTCATCGCCCCCTTCAGGGTTGCCAGGAGGCCGGTGCTTCCAGCCCTCGTGGTATCCTCAAGTCTACTCTTTCCGGCCGTTCCGCCGGTGAATTCGATCACATCGGGGCAGCACCCGCAGCTCAATACGAGGGGGTCTCGCGCATGGGGCGTGGCCGTCAGAAGGCGAAGCACACAAAGCTCGCCCGTGAACTCAAGTCGTACAGCCCTGCCGTTGACTACAACGCGCTGGAGCGCGAACTCGGCAGCCACAACGACGACGACCTGTACGTCGACAAGTGGGCCGACGAGTACACGGACAACGACGAGGACGACGACGAGGCGGCATAAGCCATCCGTCGTGAGATCGCCGTGGGTTCCCACCCACGGCGATTTTCTCGTGCCCGGATTCAGCCGCGCCGACCCGCGCTGAGGCCAGCCGGGCTCAGGAGCTCTGCGATCCCTCGACCCACTCGAGATACTCGTCGGTGACGGTGCCCGTCACGTAGCGGCCGTCGAAGCAGCTCATGTCGAGATCGCGGAAGGCCGCCTCTCCCGTGGCGCTCTCGATGATCGCGTCGCGCAGATCGTCGACCTCCTGGTACACGAGATAGTCGCAGCCGAGCTCCTCGGCGATCTGCGGGATCGTGCGGCCGTGCGCCACGAGCTCGTGGCGCGACGGCATGTTGATGCCGTACACGTGCGGGTGCCGCACGGGAGGGGCCGCCGACGCGAACGTCACCGTCTTCGCGCCCGCGGCGTACGCCATCTGCACGATCTGCTTGCTCGTCGTGCCGCGCACGATCGAATCGTCGATCAGCAGCACGTTCTTGCCCTGGAACTCGCTCGACATGGCGTTGAGCTTCTGGCGCACGCTCTTCTTGCGCACCGCCTGGCCCGGCATGATGAACGTGCGGCCGACGTAGCGGTTCTTGTAGAAGCCCTCGCGGTACTCGATGCCCAGCACGCGCGCCACCTCCATCGCCGCGGGACGCGACGAATCCGGGATCGGCATGACCACGTCGATGAGGCCCTCGGGCACGTGCTTCGCGATCGTCGCCGCCAGCTTCTCGCCCATGCGCAGGCGCGACTCGTACACCGAGACGCCGTTCATGATCGAGTCGGGGCGCGCGAGGTACACGTACTCGAACGAGCACGGCAGCAGCTGGGGGTCGTCGGCGCACTGCTTGGAGAACAGCTCGCCGTCGTTCGAGATGAACACCGCCTCGCCGGGCTCCACGTCGCGCACCACCTCGTAGTCCGCGTTCTCGAGCACGAGCGACTCGCTCGTGACGACCCACTCGTCGCGCCCGTCCTCGCCCGTGCGGCGGCCCAGGATGAGCGGGCGGATGCCGAACGGATCGCGGAAGGCGAGCAGGCCGTAGCCGGCGATGATCGAGATCACGGCGTACGCACCCTCGATGCGGCGCTGCGCGCGGGTGACGGCCTCGAAGATGCGCTCGGGCTCGAGGTCGACGGGGCTCGTGGTGGCCTGCAGCTCGTTGGCGAGCACGTTGAGCAGCAGCTCGGTGTCGCTGGACGAGTTGAGGTGCCGACGGTCGCGGCGGGCCATGTCGGCCGTGAGCTCGCGCGTGTTCGTGAGATTGCCGTTGTGGATGAGGACGAGGCCGTACGGCGAGTTCACGTAGAACGGCTGCGCCTCCTCCTCGGCCGACGCCGTGCCCTTCGTGGCGTAGCGCACGTGGCCGAGGCCGACGTTGCCGAGCAGCGATCGCATGTCGCGGGTTCGGAACGCCTCGCGCACCTGGCCCGGCTTCTTCTGCAGGTGCATGACGCCGTTGGGTTCGGCCGTCGCGATGCCCGTGGCGTCCTGGCCGCGGTGCTGCAGAAGGAGAAGCGCGTCGTAGATGTCCTGGTTGACCGGGGAGCTCCCGACCATTCCGACGATGCCGCACATGGGGTGGTTACTTCGTCCGTTCTCTCCGTGTCAGCGGGCCGCGTACGCGCCGACCAGGCGCACCGCGCCGCCGTCGACGCCCTTGGCGCCCTGCTCGAATCCGTCGCCCGGCGGGTCGCCGGCGCCGACCGATCCGACCTGCCAGGCCGGGATGCCGTCCTCGGCCAGCGCCGCGACGGCCGCGTCGACGACGGCCGGATCGACGACCGCGAGGAAGCCGATACCGAGGTTCCAGGTGCCCTCGCTCGACTCGAGCGTGGTGCCGGCGATGTCGCTCAGCACGCGGAAGACGGGGCTCGGGCTCCAGGTCGACCGATCCACCTCGGCCCACGTGCCGCGGGGCAGCACGCGCGCGAGGTTGGCCGCGATGCCGCCGCCCGTGACGTGGCTGAGGCTGTGCACGCCGTCGCCGGTCTGCGCGATGAGGCGCAGCAGCGGCGAGGTGTACAGGCGCGTGGGCTCGAGCAGCGCCTCGCCCCACGTCATGCCGAGGTCGGCGGCGTGGTCGCCGTAGCCGATGCCGGCGCCCGAGAGGATGTGGCGCACGAGGGAGTAGCCGTTGGAGTGCAGGCCGCTCGAACCGAGCGCCAGCACGGCGTCGCCGGGGCGCACGCGCTCGGCGCCGAGCACCGCGTCGGCCTCGACCACGCCGGTGGCCGCACCGGCGACGTCGTAGTCGTCCACGCCCAGCAGGCCGGGGTGCTCCGCCGTCTCGCCGCCGACGAGCGCGGTGCCCGTCGCGCGGCACGCGTCGGCGATCCCGCGCACGATGTCGGCGATCCGCTCGGGGAACACCTTGCCGCACGCGATGTAGTCGGTCATGAACAGCGGGCGGGCGCCCACGACGACGATGTCGTCGACGACCATGCCGACCAGGTCCTGCCCGATCGTGTCGTGCTTGTCGATCGCCTGCGCGATCGCCACCTTCGTGCCGACGCCGTCGGTGCTCGTCGCCAGCAGCGGGCGACGGTAGCCCCTCAGCGCGCTGGCGTCGAACAGGCCGGCGAACCCGCCGACACCGCCGAGCACCTCCGGCCCCTGCGTGGCGCGCACCGACGACTTCATCAGCTCGACGGCGAGGTCGCCGGCGGCCGTGTCGACACCGGCCTCGGTGTACGTGGAGTTGTGCGCGGACGTGCGCGCGGAAGTGGGATCGGAGACCACGGGGTCAAGACTATCTGCCGCGCCCGCGTGCTGGATGCGAGGGGGCTGGACGAGGCGCGGCCGGCGGGGCCGTCCCTAGACTGACCGCATGCAGGCATCGGAGTGGCCGAGCTCGCGTGTGACCGAGGGCACCGACCTCGCTGTGCTCGTCGCGCTCTACCTGCGCGGCGCCCTGGGCGTGCGTGCGCCCGAGCAGCTCCCGTCGCTGCGCGGCGCACCTACCGGCGCCGAGGCGTCCGACGTGCTGGCCGCGCAGTGGCTGCAGTACTGGGACATGACGGTGGAGCCGCTCGCCCACCCGGCGGACGAACCGCTGGAGCTCGTCGACGGGTTCGGCGACCTCGTCGCCGTCCCGGAGAGCTCCGTGCGGCTGGCGACCGCGATCGCGCCCCTCGCGCCCGCCGCGCTCGAGTTCGCCGACGCGGCGCTCCGGCGACTGAACCTCGAGCAGCACGGCCGCGGGTCGGGCGGGGTCTGGAACAGCCTCGTCCGCGACGAGGAGAGGCGGCTCGGCCGCCCGGCGCATCCGTTCGTGCTGAACGTGCAGATCCTGCCGTTCGCGCAGCGCGGGCTCTGGCGGATCGGCGAGCTCACGATCGCGGTCAGCGACGGGCTGCGCGGCGACGTGGCCGCGTACGGCAAGGCCGTGCGGCCGATCGTGGCCGACCTCGTGTGACGGTCAGTCCTCGTCGACGATCTCGTGCACGGCGTGCGCCTGGCGCACCCGGCGGCCCACCGTGCGGTCGAGCAGCAGCGCCACGAGCATCCCGACGAGGATGCCGGCGGGCAGGCACCACAGCAGGATGAAGCCGAACGCCTGCGAGGCGCTGTACTCGATCTCGGTGTAGCGGCTCGGCTCGGACGTGCCGTCGAACACCGTCGACAGGATCATGGCCGCCGCAATGCCCAGCATGGCGCCGAGCGCGGCGAAGACGCCGTACTTCGGCGCGCGACGGACGCCGACGAGCTCGTCGGCGTGCGCGGGGATCTGCGAGGACATGCGGCTATTCAAACACCCGAACCCTGAATGCTGCCGGTGATCTCGGGCCGCCCGCTCAGGGCCGCAACGGCAGCAGCGCGGCGATGTCGGCGCGGACCCCGGAGGCCGAGATGCGCCCCTCGGCTCGCGCCTCATCCCACCGCGCCGCGCCCGTGGCGAGGTCGATCCAGGTCGCCGCATCCATCTCGACGACGTTGGGTGGCGTGCCGCGGGTGTGCCGCGGCCCCTGAATGACCTGCGCGGCGCCGAAGGGCGGCACGCGCACCTCGACCGAGGCGCCCGGCGCCTTCTCGACGAGCAGCTGCAGCAGGTAGCGCACGGCGGTGGCGAGCTGCGGCCGCGCCGGCTTCTCGCCCGCCTCGCGCGCCGCCCGCACGGCGGCGAGCGCCGCCCGCCCGTCCCCGGTCTCGATCCGCTTCCCCATCCCCCCCATTCAACAGCGAGACAGCAACTGCGCGCCGAGACGGCGGCGTGTGCAGCGGCGTGTGCACGCTGTCTCGGAGCGCGGAAGCTGTCTCGCCGGATCCGGGCACGTGCGGATCGGGCACGCGCGCGGCGGGGACCGTAGGCTGGTGCGCGTGAAGATCCTCGTCCTCGGCTCCGGCGCCCGCGAGCATGCGATCATCCTGGCCCTGCGCTCGGAGCCCACCGCGCACGAGATCCTCGCGGCGCCCGGCAACGCGGGCATCGCGCGCGACGCGACCCTGGTCCACCTCGACGTGCTCGACCCCGCTGCGGTCACCGGCTTCGCGAACGAGAACGCCGTCGACCTCGTCGTGATCGGGCCCGAGGCGCCGCTCGTGGCCGGCGTCGCCGACGCGCTGCGCGAGCGCGGCATCCCCGTGTTCGGCCCCGGCCGCGCCGCCGCCCAGCTGGAGGGCTCGAAGGCCTTCGCGAAGCGGATCATGGAGGCCGCGGGCGTGCCGACGGGGCGCGCGACGCACGCCGGCACCGAGGAGGACGTGGCGGCCGCGCTCGACGCGTTCGGCGCGCCCTACGTCGTGAAGGCCGACGGCCTGGCCGCCGGCAAGGGCGTGATCGTGACGGACGATCGCGCGGCGGCGCTCGCCCACGCGGCCCAGTACCTGCCGAGCGGGCCGGTGCTCGTGGAGGAGTTCCTCTCGGGCCCCGAGGTCTCGCTGTTCTTCCTCAGCGACGGCGACACGGTGCGCGCCCTCAGCCCCGCCCAGGACTTCAAGCGCGCGCTCGACGGCGACGCCGGCCCGAACACCGGCGGCATGGGCGCGTACTCGCCGCTGCCGTGGCTGGCCGAGCGGTTCGGCGGCGAGGCGGAGTTCGTCGCCGAGGTGACCGAGCGGATCGCCCGCCCCGTCATCCGGCAGCTCGACGCCGAGGGGACGCCGTTCGTCGGGCTGCTGTACGCCGGGCTCATCCTCACCGACGCCGGCGTGAAGGTCATCGAGTTCAACGCCCGCTTCGGCGACCCCGAGACCCAGGTCGTGCTGCCGCGCCTGCGCACCCCGCTCTCGGAGCTGCTCCTGGCCGCCGCGCGCGGCACGCTCGAGGAGGCGCCCGCGCCGGAGTTCTCGGACGACGCCGCCGTGACCGTGGTGCTCGCCAGCGAGGGCTACCCCGAGGCGCCCGTCACGGGCCGCCCGCTGACCGGGGTGGACGAGGCCTCCGCTGTCGAGGGCGTGCACCTCGCCCACGCGGCCACGCGCGCCGAGGGCGACGCGCTGCTCGCCACGGGCGGCCGCGTGCTGAACGTCGTGGCGCTGGCGCCCGACTTCGCCACGGCCCGCGCCCGCGCCTACGACGCCATCGACCGCATCGGACTCGAGGGCTCGCACCACCGGCGCGACATCGCCGCACGCGTGGGCTGACGAGGCCGCCGCCACGACGGAGGGGGACGACATGACCGACCGCACGACGGGGATGACCGGGGGAGCGGGCCTGCGGATGATGCGGATGATCGTGGCGACGTACCTCGCGGTGATCCCGCTGATGGGCGTCGTGATGGCATTCGTGGTGCCCGCCGAGGACCCCTGGGGCATGCCGGACGTGCTCGGGCTCGCGCTGCCGGTCGCCGTCGGCGTCGCCGCGTGGGCCGGCATCGTCACCGTCGGGCTGCGCGTGCCGCCGCTGCCCGCCTCGCACGTCGAGGTCGCACCGGGGGCCGGGGCCAGCGTGTACCAGTCGACGATGTTCGTGCGGATGGCGCTCGCGACGGCGCCGGCGCTCGTGTCGATCGCGCTGCTGTTCGCCCTGCCGCACGCGACGATGATCACGTTCGCGATCGGGGCCGTGATCTCCCTCGCGCTGCTCGCGGTCTACGCCTACCCGAACCGCTACAACGCGCGCCTCGTCGAGCGGCGCCTCGACAGCGCCGGTGCGCGGTCCGGCCTGGCCGAGGGCCTCGGACTCGGCCGCTCCCCCGAGGCGCCCACCGGCTACAGCGGCAGCGCCACCTTCCACTGACGCAGGCGTCAGGCCTCGGGCGGTGTCTCGCCGGCGCGCTCGACGAGCACGGCCAGCTGGGGGCGGTTGGCCGCGCCCAGCTTGAGCCTGGCGGCCTGGACGTGCGACTTCGCCGTCGACGGCGCGACGTGCATCGCCCGCGCGATCTGCTCGTCGCTCGCCCCGGCCGCCACGAGACGCGCGGCCTCCCGCTCGCGCTCCGTCAGCTGCGCGAACCGCGTCACCGCGTCGCGCCGCGCCTCGCCGCCCGTGCCCGCGCCGAGTCGCTGGACCAGCTCGCGCGTGTGCCGGGGCGCGAGGAACGCGTCACCGCGGGCGACGGTGAGCACCGCGTCGGCGAGGGCGTCGGGCGCCGTGTCCTTCAGCACGTATCCGTAGGCGCCGGCCTCGAGCATGCGCAGCACGGTCTCGGTGCCCGCGACGCTCGTCATCGCGACCACCGCGGTGTCGACCTGGGCCAGCAGCTCCCTCGTCGACTCGATGCCGTCCATGGCGGGCATCTGGATGTCCATCAGCACGACGTCGGGACGGTGGGCGCGGGCCAGCTCGATCGCCTCCCGGCCGTTCTCCGCGACGCCGACGACTTCGATGTCGGGCCGCGGACCGAGGATCAGCGTGACGGCCGTGCGCGCCAGGTAGTCGTCGTCCACGACCAGCACGCGCACGGGACGCTCGGGATGGTCGGTGGGCACGCGGCCACGATACCGGCCGCCGCCGACAGGATCAGGCCCGCTCGGCCCACGGCAGCCTGACGTCGACGATGAACCGCCCCTCGTGGGGGCCGATCCACGCCGAGCCGCCCGCCGACGCGGCGCGCTCGCGGATGCCGACGATCCCCTGACCGCCGCTGGGCACGCCGGCGCCGCGTGCGGCCATCGGGTTCTCGATCCGGACGCGCACGCCGCGGTCCGGCGCGGCGTCGACCGTGAGCGAGATCGGCTCCCCCGGCGCGTGCTTCAGCGCGTTGGTGAGACTCTCCTGCACGATGCGGTACGCGGCGGCGTCGAGCGCCGGGGCCACCCGATCGGCGCCGTCGATCAGCACGTAGGCGTCGATGCGGCGGCCGCCCGCGCGCAGGTCCGTCAGCAGCGGGGCGATCAGCCGGAGCGAGGCGGGAGGCGCGGGCGGCGCCTCCGCCGGCTCGGACCGCAGGCCGCCGACGACGCCGCGCACGTCCTCGAGCGCGGCGTGCGTCTGCTGCCGCACGGTGCGTGCCCAGCCGGCGAGCGACGGATCGATCGCCGGATCCGCGGCGACCTGCGCCTCGAAGGCGCTCGCCGAGAGCGCGGCGGTCGAGAGGCGGTACCCGAGGCCGTCGTGCAGGTCGCGCGCGATCCGCTCCCGCTCGGCCTGCCGCGCCAGCTGCTCGCCGAGGGCGTCGGCCCGCTCGTGCTCGCGCGCCGCCCGCGCCCGGCTGGCCGCCGCCTCGGCGCGCGTGCGCTGATGCACGACGAGCCCGCCCACGGCGCAGAGCGCGAGGGCGGCGATGACCCATCGCGCGATGTCCCAGGCGGGACCGCCCGGCGAACCCCCGTCGGCGCTGAACAGCCAGGGCAGCGCGGCGCCCCACTCGGTCAGCGACTCGCGCAGCACGAACAGCGCCACCGCCGCCACCGCGATCCCGCCGATCAGGGAGGACCGTCGCGGCCATCGCAGCAGGGCGTGGAACACCCCGACGAGCGCCAGGGCGTACGAGACGCCGAGGATCATGAGCGCGCCGCCTGCGATGAGCACGAGCTGCGGGTGGCGGGCGCGCGCGAACACGCTCGCCCACGCGATGATCGCGGCCAGCACGAGGAGGGTGCCCGTGTCGGTGATCGAGACCTCGCGCGGCACGCCCGCGCGGAACACCGCCGCGCCCGGCACGTTCATGACGGCGCAGATGTCCCACAGGCAGCCGAGCACGAACAGGCCGGTCGACCAGCCGCCGTCGAGCAGCCGGGCGAACCGGCCGGGTCGGGAGCCCGCAGCCGTCGTCATGCTCCGAGGGTATGGGCCACCACCGACGCCCGCCTCATCCATCCGTCCGGAGGGCTCCGGACGATCGTCCGGACGGATCCGACCGGAAGGAGGAAGCGCCGGGGAGGGACGAGGGCCGACGCTGAGGGGGTCGCGGTTCACCGCCGCCGCAGCCCGCCGCCCAGGCGGTCCCATCGTTTCCGCCGATCCGTCGGCACGCACCCGAGGAGTCCCCATGTCGTTCGACAGCACGCCGCCGCCCGCCCCGCAGAGCCCCGCCCCGCAGGCCCCGGCCACCGCACAGACCGCGCCCGAGCCGGGGGCGAAGAAGAAGTCGTTCCTGCATCGCTGGTGGTTCTGGGCCATCGTGGCCGTGGTGCTGATCGCGATCTTCGTGCCGAAGGGCGGCGGCTCCGATGCCTCGGACACCGCTCCCGCCGACGCGGCGAGCGCACCCGCCGCGGATGAGGCGGTGGACGACGGTGCGACGAGCGCCGACGAGCCGGCGGCCGAGGAACCGGCCGACGAGCCCGCGACCACGCCCCTCGGCACTCCCGCCTCGACCGGTGACCTCGAGCTGACCGTCACGGGCGTCGAGACCGGCGTCGCACAGGTCGGCGAGGAGATCGGCGGCACGTTGCTCGGAGAGCGGGCACAGGGCCAGTTCGTGCTCGTGCACCTCACGGCAGCGAACACCGGCGATAGCCCGACGAGCTTCACGTCCTTCAACGCGAAGGTCCTCGACGCCGACGGACGCGAGTTCGGCGCCAACGATGCGGCGGCGCTCTACATCGAAGGCAACTCCCTGTACGAGGAGATCAACCCGGGCAACACGCTCCAGGGCGTGCTCGTCTTCGACATCCCCGCCGACGCCGCCCCCGCGACGCTCGAGTACGACGGCGGCTTCCTCGCCCAGCCGGCGGTGTTCGCCCTGCAGTGAGCCGCGCCGCACGGGCCGGATCCCCTCGGATCCGGCCCGTCCGCGCGTCTCGGCGCCGGCCGCGATAATGGTGCGATGAGCGAGGCGCGCGAGATCCCCGGCTGGACGCACGTGTACTCCGGGAAGGTCCGCGACCTGTACCGGCCCGCCGATGGCGGCGACGACCGCATGCTCGTGGTCGCGTCCGACCGCGTGAGCGCGTTCGACCACGTGCTCTCCCCCGGCATCCCGGGCAAGGGCGCCCTCCTGACGGCGCTGAGCCTGTGGTGGTTCGACCAGTTGGCCGGCGCCGACGGCGGCGAGCCCGTGCCGAACCACCTGACGGGCGAGGCGCCGCCGGCCGAGGTCGCCGACCGGGCGATGATCGTCCGCTCGCTCGAGATGCTGCCCGTCGAGTGCGTCGTGCGCGGCTACCTCACCGGGTCCGGCTGGCTCGAGTATCGGGATCGGGGCACGGTGTGCGGCATCCCGCTCCCGGCAGGCCTGCAGGACGGCGACCGCCTGCCCGAGCCGATCTACACCCCCGCCTACAAGGCGCCGCTCGGCGAGCACGACGAGAACATCTCGTTCGAGCGGACCGTCGAGCTGGTCGGCGCCGAGCGCGCCGCGCAGCTGCGCGACGCCTCGCTGTCGATCTACGCGCGCGCCGCCGCCGCGGCCGAGGCGCGCGGCCTCATCCTCGCCGACACGAAGTTCGAGTTCGGCGTGGACGAGCGCGGCGTGCTGCGGCTGGCCGACGAGGTGCTCACGAGCGACTCGTCGCGCTACTGGGATCGCGCCGCCTGGGAGGGCGGATCGACGCCGCAGGAGCGCATGGCGAGCTTCGACAAGCAGATCGTGCGCGATTGGCTCAGCGCCCACTGGGACAAGCAGGGCACGCCGCCCGAGCTGCCGGCCGAGGTCATCGAGCGCACCGTCGCCCGCTACCGCGAGCTCCTCGAGCGGATGACCGCGTAGCGCTCGTCACCCGGCGGCGGGCCCGCCGCCGACCCGACCCGACTCGTACGCCCACATCGCCGCCCCCATGCGGTTGCGCACCCCGAGCTTGGCGAGGATGCCGCCGATGTGCGTCTTGATCGTGCCGCGGGACAAGTGCAGCCGCTCCCCGATCTCCACGTTCGTCAGGCCCTCGGCGAGCAGCGCGAGCACGTCCTCCTCGCGGAGCGTGAGCGGCTCGGCGGGCTCGGGCGCAGGGCGGCGCGCGAACTCCGCGAGCAGCCGCGTGGTGATGCGGGGAGAGATGAGCGCCTCGCCGTCGGCGGCGGCGCGCACGGCCGACGCGGCGGGCGGCGGTGCGGGCGGCCGGAACGGATGATGAGAGCGTCATGCGTCGATCGTGTCGCCCCGCGCCGCGCCCGCGCTTCGGCCATGTGGCCACACCTGCCGCGAGACAGCGGTTGCGCGCCGAGACAGCGGCGTCAGGCCACTGTCTCGGCGCGCGGTTGCTGTCTCGCGTCAGTCGCGCCCGGCGTCCGGGTCCGGCTCGCGGCGGCGACGGGGGCGGTCCTCGCCGACCGTGAGCGAGGCATCGCCCGAGGCGGTGTGGCGCGGGTCGCCGGGACCCTTGGGCTGGATCCGGCCCGGCTCGAGCGTGCGGGTGACGTCCTCGGCGGTCACGATCGGGATCTGCTCGGTGGCGGTCTCGTACCACTCCGTCAACGCCGGGTCGTCGGTGTCGATGCCCGCGCCGGCGCCCTGCTCCGGGGCGACCTCTGTGGCGCCGAAGACGAAGTCGTCGCCGTGCTCCTCGATCCCCAGGCGCACGCCCTGCGCGATCGCCGCCCGCGCGAAGCGCCGCCGCAGGATGTAGGGATCGGTGGTGAGCTCGCGCCCCCAGGCGAACATGATGCCGATCACGATGATCGCGAACGGCAGCGCCGTGACCACCATGATCGACTGCAGCCCCGACAGCGCGGTCTCGCCGCCCGCCAGCAGCAGAGCGAGTGCGGCGGCCCCCAGGAGGAGGCCCCACACGATCGTCACCCAGGTCGAGGGCTCCGGCTTGCCGCGTTGGCTCATCGAGCCCATGACGATCGCCGCCGAGTCGGCCGAGGTGACGAAGAACAGGATGATCGAGATCATCGCGAGCACCGACAGCACCACCCCGAAGGGCAGCTCGTTCAGGACCGCGAAGAGGATCGCCTCGGGGGCGCCGGCCTCGCTGATCGCGGCACCGGCCTCCTCGAAGTACATCGTGGTGCCGCCCATGATCCCGAACCACACGATGCACACCGCCGCGGGCACGACGATCACGACGGTCGCGAACTCCCGCAGGGTGCGGCCCCGCGAGATCTTGGCGATGAACATGCCGACGAACGGCGTCCACGAGACCCACCACGCCCAGTAGTAGTTCGTCCACGCCGACACGAAGGCCGCGGCGTCCTCGCCCTGCGCGGGGTTGCGCATCAGCATGGTCCACAGCTCGGCGAGGAACGCCGACACCGACGACGGGATGATGTTGAGCAGGAACAGCGTGGGCCCGGCGACGAAGATGATCACGCCGATGATCAGCGCGATCACCATGTTGATGTTCGACAGCGCGCGGATGCCGCGCTTGATGCCCGACACGGCCGACACGACGAACGCGGCGGTCAGCACCGTGACGATCACGATCAGCCCGATGTTGCCCAGCGGGCCGATGCCGGTGACGTACTCGGCGCCGCTGGCGATCTGCAGCGCGCCCATGCCGAGCGTCACCGCCGTGCCGAAGAGGGTGACGATGATCGCGAAGACGTCGATGATGGCGCCGGCCCAGCCCTCGGTGCGCTCCTTGAAGATCGGGGCGAAGATCGCCGAGATGAGCGGCGGGCGGCCTCGTCGGTACGCGGCGTAGGCGATCGCGCCGCCGACGAGCGCGTAGAAGGCCCAGGCCATCGGACCCCAGTGCAGGATCGACTGGGCGAGCGCTACGTGCATGGCGTCGCGCGAGCCCGCCTCGGCGTCGAAGCCGTACGGCACGTCCAGGAAGTAGCCGAGCGGCTCCGCCGGCCCCCAGAACAGCAGGCCGATGCCCATGCCGGCCGAGAACAGCATGGCGATCCACGAGACGGTCGAGAACTCCGGCTCCTCGTCGTCGGCGCCGAGGCGCACACCGCCGGTGCGCCCGTAGCCGACGACCAGCATGAAGACGATCGTGGCGATGGCCAGCACCGAGAACAGCCAGCCGAAGTTCTCCATCACCCACGCGAGCGACGCGCTGCCGGTGTCGGCGATGCTCTGCGGCGCGAGGAAGCCCCAGATCACCACGACGAGGACGAGGGCCCCCGCCAAGCCCAACACGATCCAGTTGGTGGAGAACGTCTTTCCCGTGTCCTCGACGCCGATTCCCGGAATCAGCGCAGGGTGGGTCACCTCCCGCAGCACCTTGGTGACGGGCTTCTTCGGGCGCGGTTCCTCCGGCGTCCCGGGTCGCGATGTGGCGCTCATGATCTCCGCTCGCTGATCGATCGGGTGGACGTGCCCTTCGGGACACCCTGCGCCACGGTACGGACATCGCTCCCGATGCACACCGGCTCCCCGCCGACCGTTACCTCGCCGTGACCTTTCGGCGACCGGCCCGGAACGGGTCGAAACGGCGCGGGCTGTATCGTGGATCGATTTGTTCTCCCCTGCAACAAGGAGCCTCATGCCTCTCTGGTCCCTGCACGGCGACGGACGCACGGTGAAGCCCGGCGCCGTCGTCGCCCCCGACGAGCGCCTCGGCTGGGGCGCCACGATCGCGATGGGCCTCCAGCACGTCGTCGCGATGTTCGGCGCCACGTTCCTCGTGCCGACGCTGACCGGCTTCCCCGTGTCGACGACGCTGCTGTTCAGCGGCCTCGGCACGCTGCTGTTCCTGCTCGTCACCCGCAACCGCCTGCCCAGCTACCTGGGCTCCTCGTTCGCGTTCATCGCGCCCCTGCAGGCCGCCATCGCTACGAACGGCATGGGATCGGCCCTCGCCGGCATCGTGTCGGTGGGCGTGCTGCTGGCGATCATCGGCTTCGTCGTGAACGTCGTGGGCGTGGGCTGGATCGACAAGGCGATGCCGCCCGTCCTGGCCGGCACGATCGTGGCGCTCATCGGCTTCAACCTCGCGCCCGCCGCGTGGGGCAGCGTGCAGGGCGGACCGGACGGCGCCATCGTCACGCTCGTGGCGATCATCCTCTTCTCCGTGCTGTTCAAGGGCTTCCTCGGCCGGATCTCGATCTTCGTGGGCGTGCTCGTCGGCTACCTCTACGAGGCCGCGACCGGCTACTTCACGACGCCGAACGAGGCCGGCATGACCCCCGCCGACGTGATCGACCAGGCCGCGTGGTTCGGCCCGCCGCAGTTCGCGTTCCCCGACTTCGCCTCGCCCGGCACGTGGGCGCTGCTGCCGATGTTCCTGCCCGTGGTGCTCGTGCTCGTGGCCGAGAACGTCGGGCACGTCCGCGGCGTCGCCACGATGACCTCGCCGCGCGCCAACCGCGAGACGGGCCGCGCCCTCATCGGCGACGGCGCCGCCACGGCCCTCGCCGGCGTGTTCGGCGGCTCCGGCACCACCACGTACGGCGAGAACATCGGCGTCATGGCCGCCACGCGCGTGTACTCGACGGCCGTGTACTGGATCGCGGGCCTCACGGCGATCCTGCTCGCGTTCTCGCCCAAGATCGGCGCGCTGTTCAACTCCATCCCGCCCGGGGTGCTCGGCGGCGCGACGACGGCGCTGTACGGCCTGATCGGCATCATCGGCGTGAAGATCTGGGTCGACAACGGCTCGGACTTCTCGCGGCCGGTCAACCAGTACACGGCGGGCGTGGCGCTCGTCGTCGCCATCGCGCAGTACACGATGCAGTGGGGCGACTTCCGCCTCGAGGGCATCGCGCTCGGCACGATCGCCGCGTTCGCGATCTACCACCTCGGCAACCTCCTCGCCCGCGCCACGCGCAACGGCGCGGACGACGGCGGCCCGATCCCCGCGGTCGGACAGCTCGGCGGCGACCCGCAGAAGGACTGACGCCCGCGCGTGTGGGGGCGCGGGTCCCCCACACGCGGCCGGGGTCGCGCTACTGTCAAGGCGACGGCGCACGCCGCCGGCAGAGGAGGAGCCGCCATGTCCGATGGCCACGCGAACGGCGACCCCCGCGACGTCCCGCCTCCTCCTCCGCCGCCCGGCGCGCCGGCGCCCCAGGGCGCCGGCTGGCCGCCGCCGCCGGCCCCCGGCCCGCATCCCGCGTACCCGTACTCCGGCTACGGCGCCGCCTCGCCGCCGCCCGCTGGCCCGGGCGGGCTCGCGATCGCCGCGCTGGTCGTCGGCATCATCGCCTTCCTGTCCGGGCTCGTGCCCTTCGTGGGTCTCGGACTCGCGGTCGTCGGGCTCGTCCTGTCGATCATCGCCGTGCGCCGCCCGCGCGGGCGTGGTCTGTCGATCGCCGGCATCGTCCTCTCGGCGATCGCGTTCCTGACCGGCGTCGTCGTGCTCGTCGTCACGCTCCTCGTCCTGCCGGCCGCCTACGAGGCGGCGGACCGGGTCGGCGAGCAGGGCGACGAGCAGGTGCAGGGCGACGGGTCGGACGGGTCCGACGCGGCCGAGTTCGACGAGGCCGAGTTCTCGCGCGTCTCGGGGCAGCGGATCGAGACCCCGTGCTGGGAGTACGAGGGCCCCGTCCACTTCACGAACAACATCTCGGCGGGCGACACCGCGGCCTGCTACGGCAAGCTCGAGTTGTGGGGCGAGGCGGACGCCGACGGCAACGTGACGCCCACCGGGGTCGGCGCGATCCATGGGCAGGTCGGCGTCGAGCCCGTGCGGGTGAGCACGGCCGAGAGCTATGCGCCGGGCACCGATCCCGAGGCCGTCGTCGACGCCATCGCCGAGTCGTACTTCGCGCCCCAGGGCGAGATCGAGAGCCTGCACGAGCCGACGACGCTCGACGGCGTGCCCGCCGACATCACGCGCCTCGAGAGCGACGCGGAGCTCACCGAGACGAAGGCGTTCATCACCGCCTACGCGCCCGCGCCCTACGAAGCCGGCGACGAGCCGGTGCAGCTGTTCATCATCTCCATCGTCACGCCCTACGACAACGGCGACGAGCTGATCCAGCAGGTCCTCGACACGTGGCGCTGGCGCTGAGCCGCTGATCAGGCGCTGTCGCGCTCCACGAGCTCCGTCGGGAGGATCGTGACGCGCGGCGGCGCCTGGCCGGCGAGGCGCGCGAGCAGCACGTCGACCATCGTCCAGCCCTGCAGCCGCGACGGCTGCCGCACGGTCGTGAGCGCCGGCACGATGCTCGTGGCGAGCGGCGAGTCGTCGAAGCCCACGATCGCCACCTCGTCCGGCACGCCGCGGCCGGCATCGCGCAGGGCCGAGACGACGCCGCGGGCCATGAGGTCGCTCGCGACGAACAGAGCGTCGAACCGCTCCCCCCGCGCGAGCAGCTCGCGGGCCGCCGCCGCGCCGCCGTCGAGCGTGAAGGCGCCGTCGACGACCGGGCCCGGCTCGAGCCCCGCCGCCGCCAGCGCGGCGTGGTACCCGTCGAGACGGTCGACGGCCGCGGGCATGTCGAGCGGCCCCCTCACGGTGCCGATGCGGCGGTGGCCCGACCGGATCAGGTGCTCGACCCCGATGCGCGCGCCCGCGACGTTGTCGACGTCCACCCAGTAGTACTCGTCGCGATCGCGGATGGGGCGACCGCCGAACACCACGGGCACGGCCTCGGCGATGCGCTCGATGTACGTGTCGCTCGTGTGGTGCGACACGACGATCGCGCCGTCGACGTTCCCGCCGCGCAGGTAGCTCGTCGTCTTGTCACCGGGGTCGTCCGAGGCGATGAACAGGTTGAGCACGTGGTCGGACTGCGACATCCGCTCGCTGATGCCGGTCACGACGGCCGCGAAGAACGGATCGCCGAAGAACCGCGTCGTGTCCTCCGGCACCACCAGCGCGATCGCGTGGGTCTGCCGCGACGCGAGCGAGCGCGCGGCCCGGTTGGGCACGTAGTTCAGCTCGGAGATCGCCCGGCGCACGGCCTCGAGGGCGTCGGCGCTCACGCGCGAGCCGCCGCCGAGCACCCTCGAGACCGTGGACCGGGACACGCCGGCGCGCGCCGCGACCTGCTCGATCGTGACGGCATCGACATCCGGCCGTAGAGTCATTCCTCTCTCAGTATGCCCGCGCGGGCATATCGACGGCGCGTGCCGCGATGATCCGCGCGTACTCCCGGCCGCTGCGCTTCACGATGCGCTGCTGCGTGTCGTAGTCGACGTGCACGATGCCGAAGCGCTTGGCGTAGCCCCACGCCCACTCGTAGTTGTCGAACAGCGACCAGTAGAAGTAGCCGCGCACGTCCACCCCGCGCTCGATGGCGTCGAGCACCGCCGACACATGCGCCCGTACGAACTCCGTGCGCTCGGGGTCGTCGACCGCGCCGTCCACCACGACGTCGTCGTAAGACGCCCCGTTCTCCGTGACGTACAGCGGCGTGCCGGGCAGGTCGCCCGCGACGCGCTCGAGCAGGCGCGTGAGCCCCTCGGGCTGCACCTCCCAGCCCATGTTCGTGCGCCGCAGTCCGCGGTCGTGCCAGTGGATGCCCTCGTGCGACGGGAAGGGCGAGCCGGTGACGCGGTCCGTCGGCGCCTCGCCCGCGGGCGGCGGCACGGGCGCGGGGCTGCCCGACACGAGCTCGCCGTGGTAGTAGTTCACGCCGAGGAAGTCCAGCGGCCCCGAGATCGTCTCGAGGTCGCCCGGCTGCACCGCCCGCTCGAACTCCGCGATCGCGTCGGCGTCGACCGCCCGGATGTCCTCGACGATGTCGGCCGGGTATGCGCCGAGGCGCAGCGTGTCGAGGAACCAGCGGTTGAACTGGCCGTCGATGCGACGCGCGGCGTCGACGTCGGCGGGATCCGAGGGGTCCGCCGCGTCGGCGACCGTGAGGTTCAGCGTGATGCCCACCTGCACGTCCGCATCTCGCCCGCGCAGCTCGGCGGCCGCCCGCCCGTGGGCGAGCAGCAGGTGGTGCGAGGCCAGCACCCCGTCGCGCACGCTCTGGCGTCCCGGCGCGTGCGCGCCGGCCGTGTACGACAGGAACGACGAGCACCACGGCTCGTTGAGCGTGGTCCACGTGTCGACGCGGTCGCCCAGGGCCTCGTGCATCGTGACGGCGAACTCGGCGAAGCGGTCGACCGTGTCGCGCGCGGTCCAGCCGCCGCGCTCCTCGAGCGCCTGCGGCAGGTCCCAGTGGTACAGGGTCGGCCAGGGGCGGATGCCGGCCTCCAGCAGCTCGTCGACGAGACGGCTGTAGAAGTCGACGCCGGCCCGATTGACCGCGCCGCCGTCGGGGCGCACGCGCGCCCACGACGTCGAGAAGCGGTAGGTCTGCAGCCCCAGCTCCTTCATGAGCGCCACGTCGTCGCGGTAGCGGTGGTAGTGATCGCACGCCACGTCTCCGTTGTCGGCGTTGATCACCGCCCCCGGCTCCCGGCTGAAGGCGTCCCAGATCGAGGCGGTGCGGCCGTCCTCGAACGCCGCCCCCTCGACCTGGTACGCCGCCGTGGCGGCACCGAAGAGGAAGTCCTCGGGGAAAGAGCGCATCATCATCCCTTCACGGCGCCCGCCATGATGCCGCTGACCAGCTGCCGTCCGGCCACCAGGAACAGCAGCAGGAGCGGCAGCGTGGCGAGCACCACGCCGGCGAGCACGATCGAATAGTCCACGAAGTAGTTCGACTGCAGCAGCGACAGCGCCACCGGCAGGGTCGGGTTCTGGCGGTCGAGCACGATGAACGGCCAGAAGAAGTTGTTCCACGCGGTCACGAAGGTGAACAGGAACAGCATCGCCGCGGCCGGCCGCGCGGCCGTCACGCCCACGGTCCAGAACGTGCGGATCATGGACGCGCCGTCCACGCGCGCCGCCTCGATCAGCTCGTCGGGCACCGACTGGCGCAGGTACTGCGTCATCCAGAACACGCCGAACGCGCTCGTGAGGGCCGGCACGATGATCGCGCCGATCTGCCCCGTCCAGCCGATCTCGCTGAAGAGCACGTACAGCGGCACGACGCCGAGCTGTTGCGGCACCGCCATGGTCGCCACGACGAACGCGAGCAGCGCGGGGCCGCCGCGGAAGCGCAGCTTGGCGAAGGCCCAGCCGGCCAGCGTCGAGAACACCACCACGCTCACGGCGATGACGGTCGAGCTCCACACGCTGTTCCACAGGGCGAGCCAGAAGTTGACCGCCGAGTCGTTCATCACCGCCGCGGCGTTGGCGAAGAAGTTGCCGCCGGGGATCCACGACCGGTTCGGGTCGCGCAGCGTCGACGCGTCGCCCGATCCGATGAGGAACGAGAAGTACAGCGGGAACACGCTGGCGACGAGCACGACGGCCAGGCCCGCGTAGACCCAGAACCCGGGGCGGGATCCGCGGATCCGCACGGTGCGGCCGCGCTTGCCGAGCGGCGTGATGACGGCGACGGTCGCGTCGCCGCCCGCGATCTGCTGCGCGGTCATCGCGTCGCCTCCTTTCGCTGCGCGCGCCGCTGGGCGCGCCGTTCGGCTCTCGTGAGCACGGGGCCTCTGCCGCCCTCGTCGCGCACGAGCGCCCTCGTGATGAGCAGGTTCACCAGCCCGATGGCCAGGATGATGAGGAACAGGATCCACGCCATCGCCGAGGCCCGTCCGAAGTTCCACTCGCCCCAGCCGATGTCGTAGAGGTAGAGCGTGATCGTCAGCCACTGCGAGGCGGCACCGCCGCGACCGAACTGGTCGAACATGCGCGGCTCGTCGAAGATCTGCAGGCCGCCGATCGTCGAGGTGATGATGACGAAGATGAGCGTGGGCCGCAGCGAGGGCAGCGTGACGCTCCAGAACTGCCGGAAGGCACCCGCGCCGTCCACCGTCGCCGCCTCGTAGTAGTCCCGCGGGATGGCCTGCATCGCGGCGAGCAGGATGAGCGCGTTGTAGCCGGTCCAGCGGTAGTTGACCATGGTCGCGATCGCGACGTGGCTCCAGAACGGCTCGACGTGCCACGGGATCGGGCCGATCCCGAAGAACCCGAGCCACGCGTTGATCTGCCCGGAGTTGTCGGCGAACAGCGCGTTGAAGATGAGGCCCACGGCCACGGGCGCCACGACGTACGGCAGCAGCGCGCTCATGCGCCAGAACGTGCGCGCCCGGATGTGCCGGTCGAGCATGGCCGCGATGAATGTGGCGAGGATCAGCTGCGGCACGCTCGAGAGCAGGAAGATGCTGAACGTGTTGCCCAGCGCCACCCAGAACTTGGGCTGCTGCAGGATCCAGGCGTACTGGTCGAAGGCGACCCACTCGCCCGAGCGGCGGATCTGATCCCAGTCCATGAACGAGATCACGGCCGTGTACAGGATCGGGAAGAGCCCGACGACGGCGAAGACGATGAAGAACGGCGAGATGTAGAGGTACGGCGAGAGCTTGACGTCCCACCGGCTCAGCCGCTGCGAGAAGGAGAGGACGCGGACGGGGCGCCCGGGGCCAGGAGCCCCGGGCGCCACGTCGCGTTCCGCGATGGTGGCGGTCATGCTCAGAAGGCCGACACCTCGGTGACCCACGAGTCCCACGCCTCTTCGGGCGTCTCGAGCCCGTCGAACACGCGGGTGACCGCCTGGTTCAGCGCCTCGTGGAACTGGAAGTACTTCGGTCCCTTGATGGGCGTGACCGTGACCGCGTCGGCGCGGTTGGAGTTGATCTGGCCGACCGGCGCGTCGTTGAAGTACTCGTTCGTCGCGTCGGTGACCTCGGCCATCTCGTAGGCCTCGGGCTGGCTGGGGAACGCGCCGACGTTGGCGAACGCGCGGGCCTGGATCTCCGGGGAGGTCAGCCAGTCGGCAAGCTCCTGCGCGGCCTCGACGTTCTCGCCGTTGGCGGGGATGGTCAGGTACGAGCCGCCCCAGTTGCTGCCGCCGCCGGGGAAGACATCCGCGATGTCCCAGCCGGTGACGTCGGGGGCCTCGCCCGAGATGATGCCGTGCATCCACGGCGGGCACAGCATCGCGGCGAACTCGCCGTTGGCCATCGAGGCGTACCAGTCCTCGCTCCACTGCCCGGCGTAGGCCGAGATCGGAACGCCCTTCTCGATCACCGTGTCGAACATCTCGCGCACGGCGGGGTTCTCGGTGGCGATGACGTTGCCGTCGGCGTCCTCGTAGGTCTCCTCGAGCTGGTTGGCCAGGCCCTGCAGGATCGAGTTGGCCGAGTCGAGGAACGGCTTGCCCGTGGCCTCCTTGTACTGGGCGCCGACCTCGAACAGGTCGTCCCACGTCGTGAACAGGCCGGCGACCTCCTCGCGGTCGGTCGGGAGCCCGGCCGCCTCGAACAGGTCGGAGCGGTAGCAGACGGCCTGCGGGCCGATGTCGGTGCCGTAGCCGATGAGGTTGCCCTCGGCGTCGGTGGCCGCGGCCTCCTTCCAGTCGAGCCAGCGGCCCTTCAGGTCGTCGGGAACGGGGGCGAGCAGGTCGGAGTACTGCATGCCCTCGGCGAGCCAGTCGATCTCGATCGCCTCGATGTCGGCCAGGCCGGTGTTGCCGAGCTTCTGGAAGAAGTTGGCGCGCGCGTCGTTCGACGTGGCGGCCCGGTTGTGGACGATCGTCACACCGGGGTGCGCGTCCTCGTACTCCTGCAGCAGCTCGTCGCTGTAGCCGAAGTCGTTGAAGGTGGCGATGGTCAGCTCGACGTCGCCGCCGGCGTCGCCGCCGTCGCCGGAGCCTCCGGTGCAGCCGGCGAGCACGAGGCCGCCGGCGGATGCGAGTGCGACGCCGGCGATGGTCCGGCGCAGGGCGCGTGTGGTCACGGTTCCACTCCTTTGTGGGTGCGGGTTTATCTCGGTGAGGGACATCGGGCGTGGGAGCGCTCCCACGCCGTCTGCCCGAGACACTATGGGAGCGCTCCCACGGTGTCAAGGGCACCGGGCCGGCGTCACGCCGGGTCGAGGCCCTTCTCGCGGCGGCGCCGCGCCAGCTCGGCGCGCAGCGCCGCCTCGCGCTCCTCGCGCTCGAGGTCCGCGAGCTGCTGCTCGGTGGAGCGGGGCTCGCCCGGCAGGACGGGCGCGGCCATGTGGTCGGGGAAGCGCGTGGAGGTGACGCGGGGTGAAGCCGGCTCGCGCCCGAGCGCCCACCACAGCACGCTGCCGATCAGCGGGATGAGGATCACGACGAACACCCACGCCACCTTCGGCAGCAGGCGCACGCCGGTCTCGTCCCGCCGCAGCACGTCGATGAGCGTCACGACGAAAAGCGCCAACACGGCCAGGCCCACGACGGCGTACATGAAGCGCATGGTAGCGGCACCCGTAGAATCGTGGGGTACCCCGCCCTCGACCCCTAAGGCTCGAACATGCCCACCATCGTCGTCGACGTCATGCCCAAGGCCGAGCTGCTGGATCCGCAGGGCAAGGCGGTCACCGGATCGCTCGCCCGCCTCGGGCACGGCGCGTTCCAGAACGTCCGCATCGGCAAGCGCATCGAGCTGACCGTGGAGGGCGAGGTCACCGACCAGGTGCTCGCCGAGGCGCGTCAGGTCGCCGACGAGATCCTGTCGAACGCGGTCATCGAGGACGTCGTGAGCGTGAAGGTCGCCGAATGACCGCGCGGATCGGCGTCATCACCTTCCCCGGCTCGCTCGACGACGGCGACGCCCGCCGCGCGGTGCGCGTCGCGGGCGCCGAGCCCGTCGCGCTGTGGCACGGATCGCACGACCTCGACGGCGTCGACGCCGTGATCCTGCCGGGCGGCTTCTCGTACGGCGACTACCTGCGCGCCGGCGCCATCGCGGCCCACGCGCCGATCATGGCCGAGGTCAAGGACGCCGCCGCGAAGGGCATGCCCGTGCTCGGCATCTGCAACGGCTTCCAGATGCTCGTCGAGGCGCACCTGCTGCCCGGCGGCCTCATCCGCAACGCCCACCAGCAGTTCATCCGCCGCGACCAGCGCCTGCGGGTGGAGAACGCCGACACGGCGTGGACGAACGCGTTCCAGGCCGGCCAGGAGATCGTCATCCCGCTCAAGAACGCCGACGGCGGCTACATCGCCGACGCCGAGACGCTGAAGCGGATCGAGGGCGAGGGCCGCGTGGCCTTCCGCTACCTGGGCGTGAACCCCAACGGATCGCTCAACGACATCGCGGGCGTGACGAACGAGGCCGGGAACGTCGTGGGCCTCATGCCGCACCCCGAGCACGCGGTCGAGCCGGGCTTCGGCCCCGGCACCCCCGCCGCCATGCGCTCGGGCGTCGACGGCCTGGGGTTCTTCGCCAGCGCCGTCGCCGCGACGGTCGCCGCCGCGGCCTGACGCCGGTCGCCCCCGCGGTCTGACGCCGGCCGGCCGCGGTAGCGTGGATCGGGTGACCGCTCTCACCGTCTCCGTGCCGACCGAACGCCTCGCCGAGGACGTGCGGGCGCTGCTGGATCCGTCCCTCGAGATCGAGGTCGTCGTCTGGAAGGACGACGCGTCGGTCCCCGACGGGCCCGTCGACATCGTCGTGCCGCCGTACATGCGCCAGGGCGCCACCCTGCGCGCGCTGAGCGAGCTGCGGCCGCGCCTCGTGCAGGGGCAGGCGATCGGGTACGACGGCGTGGCCGACGTGCTGCCCGAGGGGCTCGTCTACGCCAACGCCTCTGGCGTGCACGAGACCGCCACGGCCGAGCTGACCCTCGGCCTCATCCTCATGGCCCAGCGCGGCCTGGCCGACTACGTCCGCGCGCAGGACCGCGGCGAGTGGGCGCCCTCGACGACCATCGGCCTCGCCGACCGCCGCGTGCTGCTGCTCGGCTACGGCGGCGTCGGCAAGGCCATCGCGGCGCGCATCGCGGCCTTCGAGGCCGAGGTGGTGCCCGTCGCGTCGCGCGCCCGCGACGAGGACGGCGTGCACGTGCACGGCATCGACGAGCTGCCCGAGCTCGCCGGCACGGCCGACATCCTCGTGAACGCCCTGCCCGGCGGCCCGCAGACGCACCGCCTCATCGGCGACGAGGTGCTCTCCGCCCTCCCCCACGGCGCGCTCGTCGTGAACATCGGCCGCGGCCCGACCGTCGACACCGACGCGCTCGTGGCGCACCTGCGCCGCGGCCGGCTGCGCATGGCCAGCGACGTGTTCGACCCCGAGCCGCTGCCCGCCGACCACCCGCTTTGGTCGCTGCCCGGCGCGATCATCGCGCCCCACGTGGGCGGCCGCTCCGCCGCCATGGGTCCGCGGATCGCGCGGCTCGTCGCGACGCAGGCCGAGCGCCTGGCGCGCGGCGAGGAGCCGATCAACGTCGTCATCCGCTCCTGAGAACGCCGAGGCCCCCGCCCCTGAACGGGAGCGAGGGCCTCGAGAGCGCGGGATCAGACGGCCGTGTAGCCGCCGTCGATCAGGTAGTACGCGCCCGTGACGAACGAGGCGTCGTCCGAGAGCAGGAAGCGCACGACCTTGGCGATCTCGTCGGCGCGGCCGAGGCGCCCGAGCGGGTGCTTCGCCACGAGGCCCTCCTTGACCTCGGCCGGGGCGCCGGCCAGCAGCGGCGTGTCGATGTAGCCGGGGCCCACCGCGTTGATGCGCAGGCCCGCGGGGCCGTACTCCGCGGCGGCGTTCTTGGTGAGGCCCACGACGGCGTGCTTCGTGGCGGTGTAGGCCGAGTTGCCGAGCGCCGCGACGGTGCCGTGGATCGACGCCATGTTCACGATGGCGCCCTCGCCCGCGCCCGCCTCGAGGATCGCCGGGATCTGGTAGCGCAGTCCGTAGGCGACGCCGCTCAGGTTGATGCCCACCACGGTGTCCCAGCCGTCGAGGTCGAGCTCGCCGGTCGGGGCCGAGGGCCCGCCGATGCCGGCGTTGTTGAACGCGTAGTTGAGCTTGCCGTAGGTCTCCACGGCGAACTCGACGGCCTTGCGGCTGTCGTCGGCCTTCGCCGTGTCGCCCTGGATCGCCGCGGCCTCGCCGCCGGCCTGGGCGATCTCGTCGACCACGCGCTGGGCGGCCTCGAGCTTGATGTCGGTGACGACGACCTTCACGCCGAGGTCCGCGAGCTCCTTCGCGGTCGCCTCTCCGATACCCGAACCGCCGCCCGTGACGATCGCGACCTTGCCTTCGAATCCCATTCGATACTCCTCTGCGTCGGTCCATCGGGCCGCCGGCGCTTCGGATCGCGCTGCTGTATTCACCCGAATGGATCGGATGCCTCCAGCCTACGCCCGTCCGCGCCTCGGCGGACCGGGGTGGACACCGCGGGCGTGAAAGGATATCGCTCATGGCGAACGACACTTCGACGGCGACGCGCGCGGGGGCCCCGCGGAGCGCGCTCGACCGCTTCTTCAAGATCACCGAGCGCGGCTCCACCATCGGCACCGAGGTGCGCGGCGGCCTCGTGACCTTCTTCGCGATGTGCTACATCGTGTTCCTGAACCCGCTCATCCTCGGCACCGTCCCCGACGGCACCGGCCAGATGCTCGGCGGCGGCGACGCCCCGAACATCGGCATGATCGCGTCCACGACCGCGCTCGTGGCGGGCGTCATGACGATCCTCATGGGCGTCGTCGCCAACTACCCCATGGCGCTCGCCGCCGGCCTCGGCCTGAACGCCGTCGTCGCGTTCTCGATCGCCGGCCTGCCGAACGTGACCTGGGCCGACGCGATGGGCCTCGTGGTGATCGAGGGCGTGATCATCCTCGTCCTCGTGCTCACGGGCTTCCGAGAGGCCGTCTTCAACGCCGTGCCGCGCGAGCTGAAGGTCGCCATCGGCGTGGGCATCGGCCTGTTCATCACGCTCATCGGCCTCACGAACGCCGGCTTCGTCGAGACCGGTGCGACGATCCTGCAGCTCGGCAACCTCGGCACGTGGCCGATCCTCGTCTTCGTCGTCGGCCTCGTGCTCACGATCGTGCTGTGGGTGCGCAAGGTCCGCGGCGCGCTGCTCATCTCGATCCTCGTCGCGACCGTGCTCGCCGTGATCCTCGAGAACACGCTGAACATCGGCGCCGCCGACCCCGCCGAGAACCCGGGCGGCTGGAACCACGCGCCCACCTTCACCGGCGTCGCGAGCGTGCCCGACTTCTCGCTGCTCGGGCAGTTCGATCTCCTCGGGTCGTGGGAGCGCATCGGCATCGTCACGGCCGTCCTGCTCGTCTTCACGCTGCTGCTGGCCGACTTCTTCGACACCATGGGCACGATGGTCGCCGTCGGCGCGGAGGCGAAGCTGCTCGACGAGAAGGGCAACCCGCCGAGCACCCGCCGCATCCTCGTCGTGGACTCGCTCGCCGCGGTGGCGGGCGGTATGGGCTCCGTCTCGTCGAACACCTCGTACGTCGAGTCGACCTCCGGCGTGGCCGAGGGCGCGCGCACGGGCCTCGCGTCGGTCGTCACGGGCATCGCGTTCCTGCTGGCCACGTTCCTGTCGCCGCTCGTGGAGCTCGTGCCCTACGAGGCCGCCGCGCCCGCGCTCGTGATCGTGGGCTTCCTCATGATGACGCAGATCTCCGGCATCGACTGGACGAGGATGGAGATCGCGATCCCCGCGTTCCTCACGATCGCCATCATGCCGTTCACCTACTCGATCGCCGACGGCATCGGCGCGGGCTTCATCGCCTACGTGATCGTGAAGCTCGCCCAGGGCAAGGTGCGCGAGATCCACTGGCTCATGTGGGTGTCGTCGCTGCTGTTCGTCGTGTACTTCACGATCGACCCGATCCGCGCCGCGCTGGGCATCTGACCGCCGCCACGCAGAACGGGCCGGCTCCCGCGAGGGGGCCGGCCCGTTCTGCGTGCGCTGCCGCGTCAGGCGGTGAAGACGGTGTGCACCTCGCCGACGTGTGCGCGCCCGTTCAGGCCCTCGAGCTCGAGGACGACGGCGGACCCGGCGACGACGGCACCGAGGTCGCGCACCAGCTCCTGCGCAGCGCTCAGCGTGCCGCCCGTGGCGAGCACGTCGTCCAGCAGCAGCACCCGCGCACCGGGGGCGAGCACGTCGGGGCCCTCGATCGTGGCGGTGCCGTACTCGAGCGCGTACGAGACGGCGGCGGCCGGCCGCGGCAGCTTGCCCGCCTTGCGGATCGGCAGCATCCCGACGCCGGTCAGCGCCGACACGTAGCCGGCGAGCAGGAAGCCGCGGGCCTCGATGCCGCCGACGATGTCGAACGTGCCGGCGAACGGCCGGATCAGCTCGTCCGCCACGGCGCGCATCGCCGCGCCGTCGGCGAGCAGCGGGGAGATGTCGCGGAACATCACGCCGGGCTCGGGGTAGTCGGGGGTCACGGCGATCAGGGACTCGGCGCGCGCCAGTTCGGGAGTGGTCACCGCACAAGCGTATCGGCGCCGTCCTGCGCGTCCCCCGCAGGACGGGGGTCCGCCCCACGGCGCCCGCCGAGGCGGCGACCGTAGGCTGAGGGCATGCGTCTCACCGCGACAGCCGACGACCGCCTCTGGGTCCCCGTCACCGGCAGCATGGGCCTGCGCGGGCGCCGCCATCGCAAGGCCGCGATCCGCATGCTCCTCGACACCTCGCGCCGGCAGCTCGGCCTCGAGACCCCCTCCGGCAGGGTCGGCCCCTGGCTGATGAGCCAGTTCGTGCCGGTGATCATGAGGCGCATGGAAGGCCGGATGCTCGCATGGGTGTGGCGCGAGGACCCCGAGCTGCTCGTCGCGACGGCGCAGCTGCAGGAGCTGACCCCGCAGGTGCGCGCCGCCAGGGCGATGATGCCGATGGAGTACGACGATGGCGAGCCGTTCCACAGCCCCCACCTCGGTGCGGGCGAGCGCCTCGTCCTCGACCTGCCGCAGACCGAGAGCGCGCCGCCGACCGTCACCTACACGTGGGACACCGGCACGCACCTCGTCACGCTCACGGCCATGAGCCCCGACCGCTCCCGCTTCGGCATCGTGCTCGGCGCCGTCGACGACCTCGCCCGCTCGCTGCGGCTGGTCGACGACGTGCAGCTGGGCGAGTCGAACGTGCTGCGCCTCGACCCGGCCTGAGTCGCCCGCGCCGAGCCCGCCCTGGCCCGCGCGCCCTGCGCGCCCGCGAAATGGCGAAGCCTCACAGCGTTTGTCAAGCCTCTCGTGGCGTTCCGCGCGCACCCCTAGCGTGAAGTCATCGGGCAACCCAGCCCGCACGAAAGGAGCTGACACATGAGCTTCATCGCTTTCATCATCCTCGGTCTCATCGCCGGTGCCATCGCGAAGGCGATCCTGCCCGGCGAGCAGGGCGGCGGATGGATCATGACGCTGATCCTCGGTGTCGTCGGCGCGCTCGTCGGCGGCTGGATCGGCACCGCCATCTTCGGCGTCGGACTCGAGGAGTTCTGGAGCCTGGAGAGCTGGCTGCTCGCGATCGGCGGTTCCATCGTGGTCCTGCTGATCTGGGGCCTCATCACCGGGAACCGGAGCAGGTCGCGCTCCTGACCCCCACGCGCGAGAGCGGGCCGTCGCACATCCTCGGATGGCGGCGGCCCTTTCTCGTGCGCCGGTTCGATGCGGGCGCACACCCGACGCGGATCAGCCCGCTCAGCCGGCGAACCGGAACCACACGGTCCCGAGCGGCGGCAGCGCCAGCTCGGTCTCGCCCCCCTCCGGCGCCTCGATGCGCCCGAGGTTGCCGACGCCCGATCCGCCGTAGACCCCGGCGTCGGTGTTGAGCACCTCGTCCCACGGGCCCGCCTCGGGCAGGCGCAGGCGATAGCGCTCGTGCGGCGCGGCCGAGAAGTTGCTCGCGCACACGAGCAGCGATCCGTCGCCGTCCCGGCGGGCGAAGGCGAGCACGTTGGCCGCCGCGTCGTCGGCGACGAGCCACTCGAAGCCCGCGGGGTCGGCGTCGCGCGCCCACAGCGCCGGCGTCTCGCGGTAGCGGGCGTTGAGGTCGCGCACCGTCTGCCGCACGCCGGCGTGGTCGGGCAGGTCGAGCAGCCACCAGTCGAGCTCGCGCGACTCGGCCCACTCCGACTCCTGCCCGAACTCGCCGCCCATGAACAGCAGCTGCTTGCCGGGGTGGGCCCACATGAAGGCCAGGTACGCGCGCAACGTGGCCAGTTCGCGCCACCGGTCCCCCGGCGCCTTGCGCAGCAGCGATCCCTTGCCGTGCACGACCTCGTCGTGCGAGAGCGGCAGCACGTAGTTCTCGCTCCACGCGTAGGCGAGCGAGAACGTGATGTCGTGATGGTGGTGCACGCGGTGCACGGGATCGCGCCCGATGTAGGCGAGCGTGTCGTGCATCCATCCCATGTTCCACTTGAAGCCGAAGCCCAGCCCGCCCGTCGAGGTCGGCTTCGTCACCCCCGGCCACGCGGTGGACTCCTCGGCGATGGTCACGACGCCGGGCACGCGGCGGTAGACCGTGGCGTTCATCTCCTGCAGGAACTGCACGGCCTCGAGGTTCTCGCGACCGCCGTGCACGTTGGGCGTCCACTGCCCCGGCTCGCGCGCGTAGTCGAGGTAGAGCATCGACGCGACGCCGTCCACGCGCAGGCCGTCGGCGTGGAACTCCTCCAGCCAGTACACGGCGTTGGCGTAGAGGAAGTTGCGCACGGGCGGGTTGCCGAAGTCGAAGATGTGCGAGCCCCACTGCTGGTGCCAGCCGCGCTGCGGATTCGGATCCTCGTACAGCGGCGCGCCGTCGAAGCGCGCGAGGGCCCACTCGTCGGTCGCGAAGTGGCCGGGAACCCAGTCCAGGATGACCCCCACGCCGGCCTGGTGCAGGCGGTCGATCAGCAGGCGCAGCCCGTCCGGATCGCCCAGGCGGCTGTCGGGCGCGTAGTAGCCGGTCACGTGATAGCCCCACGATCCGCCGAACGGATGCTGCATCACGGGCATGAGCTCCACGTGGGTGAAGCCGAGATCGGTGACGTAGGCGACGAGCTCGTCGGCGAGCTGCGCGTAGGTGCGCTCGCGCCGCCACGACGCGAGGTGCACCTCGTAGATCGACATCGGGCGGTCGGTGTGGCCGCGGCCCGCCTCGGCCGCACGGCGCGCGATCCAGTCGGCGTCGCCCCATTCGTAGGTCGAGTCGAAGACGACCGACGCCGTCAGCGGCGGCACCTCGGCGAACGACGCCATGGGATCGGCCTTCTCGTGCCAGCGGCCGTCGGCGCCGAGGATCTCGTACTTGTAGCGGGTGCCGGCGCCCACACCCGGCACGAACAGCTCCCAGATGCCGCTGGAGCCGAGCCGGCGCATCGGGTGCGCGTGGCCGTCCCAGTCGTTGAAGTCGGCCTTCACCCGCACGGCGCCGGCCCGCGGCGCCCACACGGCAAAAGCGGTGCCGGTCACATCGGGCGCCGCGCCCAGGCCGTCGAAGGTGCGCACGTGCGCGCCGAGCACATCCCACAGCCGCTCGTGGCGCCCCTCGCCGATGAGGTGGATGTCGACCTCGCCGAGGGTGGGCAGGAAGCGATACGGATCGTCCCGCTCGTGCACGGCGGCATCCGGCCCCTCGCCGTAGGTGGCGACGACCGTGTACGGCGGCACGTCGCCCTCGGCCACCCCCGGCTCGCCCGGGATGACGCCCACCCACACCCCGCCCCACTCGTGCTGCAGCTCGATCTCGTGCCGGCCGTCCGGGAACCGGCGCGTGGGCAGCGCGTGGTACCGCACCGCGACGGCCGTCGCGAGCGGCCGCAGCACGCGCACCGTCACGCCGCCGTCGTGGGGATGCGGCCCCAGCACGGCATGCGGCTCGGGGTG
This sequence comes from Microbacterium petrolearium, assembly GCF_054782875.1. NCBI lineage: Bacteria > Bacillati > Actinomycetota > Actinomycetes > Micrococcales > Microbacteriaceae > Microbacterium > Microbacterium petrolearium. The sequence goes on along the minus strand of NZ_BAAGRQ010000002.1, from coordinate 33,112 downwards.
CTCGGCGGCGGCGACGGCCGCGAGCACGTCGGTGTCGACGGGCAGGATCTCGGGTTCGGTCACGGCGCCGGCCTCACCGTGAGGATGTGCGCGACGTCGCCCGCGGGGTCGAGGCGCACGTAGGCGTCGGCGCCCCACACCCACTCCGATCCGGTCAGCTCGTCGTGCACGACGAAGCGCTCGGGCAGGCCGGCCGCGGCCAGGTCGAGGTGCACGGTCGTCTCGCGCGCGCCGTGCGGGTCGAGGTTGAGCACGACGATCACGGTGTCGTCCCCGTGCGTCTTCGAGAAGCACAGGATGTGGTCGTCGTCCGTCGCGTGCACGACGAGGTTGCGCAGCAGCTGCAGCGCGGGGTGCGCGCGGCGCAGCTCGTTCAGCCGCGCGATGTACGGCGCGAGCGTGCGGCCCGAGGCCTCGGCGCCCGCCCAGTCGCGGATGCGGATCTGGTACTTCTCGCTGTCGAGGTACTCCTCGCTGCCGGGCCGCACGGCCACGTGCTCGAACAGCTCGTACCCGGCGTACATGCCCCACGACGGCGTTGCCATGGCCGCGAGCGTCGCCCGGATGGCGAACATCGCGGGCCCGCCGTACTGCAGCGTCTCGTGCAGGATGTCGGGGGTGTTCACCCAGAAGCTCGGGCGCAGGAGGTGGTCGGTCTCGCGCGAGACCTCGCGCAGGTAGTCCTCGATCTCGTCCTTCGCGACGCGCCACGTGAAGTACGTGTACGACTGGTGGAAGCCGACGGCGCCGAGCGTGCGCATCATGGCGGGCCGGGTGAAGGCCTCGCTGAGGAAGATCACGTCCGGATCCGTCTCGCGGATGCGTCCCAGCAGCCGCTCCCAGAACACGACGGGCTTGGTGTGGGGGTTGTCGACGCGGAAGATCCGCACCCCGTGATCCATCCAGACCCGCAGCACTCGCTCCACCTCGGCGAGCACGCCCTCGAAATCGTCGTCGAAGTACAGCGGATAGATGTCCTGGTACTTCTTCGGCGGGTTCTCGGCGTACGCGATCGAGCCGTCGGCGCGGTGCCGGAAGAACTGCGGATGCGTCGTCACCCATGGGTGGTCGGGCGCGGCCTGCAGCGCGAGGTCGAGGGCGACCTCGATCCCCAGCCGCTTCGCCCGCGCGACGAAGCGGTCGAAGTCGGCGAAGGTGCCGAGGTCCGGGTGGATCGCGTCGTGCCCGCCGTGGCGCGACCCGATCGCCCACGGCGAGCCCGGATCGTCCGGGCCGGGCGTGAGGGTGTTGTTCGGCCCCTTGCGGTTGACCTCGCCGATCGGGTGGATCGGCGGGAGGTAGAGCACGTCGAACCCCATGGCCGCGACCCGGTCGAGGCTCTTGGCGGCCGTGCGGAACGTGCCGCTGACGACCTTCTTCGTCTTCCGGTCGACACGGGCGCCCTCGGAGCGCGGGAAGAACTCGTACCACGCGCCCGTGAGCGCCCGGCGCCGATCGGCGTAGAGCGGGTACGGGCCCTCGACCGTGACGAGGTCGCGCAGCGGGTGGTCCTCGAACAGCGCCCGCGTCTCGGGCCCGGTCAGCACCGCGAGCCGCGCCTCGGCCGGCCGGTCGGCGTCGGTCGCGGCGGCGAGCGCGGCCTTCAGCGCGGCGCGATCGGCCGGCGAGAGCCGCCCCTCGGCGCGGATGCGCTCGAGCAGCAGCCGCGCCTCGAGGAACATGAGGTCGACGTCGACGCCGGCGGGGATCTTCAGCGCCGCGTCGTGCGTCCAGGTGGCCAGCGGATCGGAGAACGCCCGCACCTCGAAGGACCACTCGCCCTGCTCGTCCGGGGTCAGCCAGGCCTCGTAGCGGTCGGTGCCCGTCGCGATCTCGCGCATGCGCACGGGCGGTCGGCGCACGCCGTCCGGCCCGATGAGCACGGCCTCCGCGCCGAGCTGGTCGTGCCCCTCGCGGAACACCGTGGCGCGCACGGGGAGGGGCTCCCCCACCGCCGCCTTCGCGGGCCGCGCGCCCCCGTGGACGACCGGATGGACCTCGATCACGGGGATGCGTCCGACCATGGCACCAACTTCCCACATCGGTTCCGCGGCGGCCACCCTCCCCTCCCGCGCGTCCCCTTCCGCGCGTCCCCGACCGCCGAGAATCCATCCGCGCGCCGACAATCCAGTCATCCGTGGATTCTCAGCGCACCGTTGGATTCTCGCCGTTCACCACGGGGCAACCCACCGGCATCGCCGCGGGGCTACGGTGGGCGCATGCGCGCGATCCGCCGATTCACCGTCCGGCCCGTCCTGCCCGAGCCGCTTGCCGCGCTGGGCGAGCTGGCGGGCAACCTGCGCTGGTGCTGGCACGTCGAGACGCAGGACGTGTTCGCGCACGTCGACGCCGAGCTGTGGGGCCGCACGCAGGATCCGGTGGAGGTGCTCGGGGGCGTCGATCCCGCCCGGCTGGAGCAGCTGGCGCATGACGACGGGTTCCTGGAGCGGCTCGCCCGCGTGCGGGACGACCTGCGCGCCTACCTGGCGGACGACCACTGGTATCAGCGAGACCTCGGCGACGGCCCGCGCGCGATCGCGTACTTCTCGCCCGAGTTCGGCATCGCCGCGGCGCTCCCGCAGTACTCGGGCGGCCTCGGGATCCTCGCGGGCGACCACCTGAAGGCGGCGAGCGACCTGGGCGTGCCGATCATCGGCGTCGGGCTGCTGTACCGGCACGGCTACTTCACGCAGGCGCTCTCGCGCGAGGGGTGGCAGCAGGAGTCGTATCCGCTGCTCGATCCGGACGAGCTGCCGATCAGCCCCCTGCGGGAGGCGGACGGCTCGATCGCCACGGTCTCGCTCGCCATGCCCGGCGGGCCCGACCTGCGCGCGCGGATCTGGGTCGCCCGGGTCGGACGGGTGCCGCTGCTGATGCTCGACACCGACGTCGACGGCAACCCGCAGAACTACGCCGACATCACGGACCGGCTGTACGGCGGGGGCGGCGAGCACCGGCTGCGGCAGGAGCTGCTGCTCGGCGTCGGCGGCGTGCGGGCACTCCGCGCCTACTGCCGGATCACGGGCGCCGCGGAGCCCGAGGTCTATCACACCAACGAGGGCCACGCCGGGTTCCAGGGCCTCGAGCGGATCCGCGAGCTGACGGTGGGGGACGGCGCCCCGGGCCTCGCGTTCGACGACGCGCTGGAGATGTCGCGCGCGTCGACGGTGTTCACGACCCACACGCCGGTGCCCGCGGGCATCGATCGGTTCCCCCGCTCGCTCATCGAGCAGTACTTCGCCACCGACGGCGGCGTGCTCCCGGGCGTGCCGACGGATCGGGTGCTCGCACTCGGCGCCGAGGACTACGAGGGCGGCGACCCCGGCGTCTTCAACATGGCCGTCATGGGCTTCCGGCTCGGCCAGCGCGCCAACGGGGTCTCGACCCTGCACGGCCACGTCAGCCGCGAGATGTTCAACGGCCTGTGGCCGGACTTCGACGAGGCCGAGGTGCCGATCGGGTCGATCACGAACGGCGTCCACGCGCGCACGTGGGTGGCGCGCGAGTTCCTCGACATGTTCGACGAGTCCGGCGCCGACCTCGATGGCGAGGAGGGCGCGCTCACGCGGGCGTTCAACGAGATCGGCTTCGAGCGCATCTGGGCGGCCAAGCACCGCATGCGCGAGCGCCTCGTGATCGACGCGCGGCAGCGGCTGCGCGCGTCGTGGCTGCACCGCGGCGCTGTCGACGCCGAGCTCACCTGGATCGACGACGCCCTCTCGCCCGACGTGCTCACGATCGGCTTCGCCCGGCGAGTCCCCTCGTACAAGCGCCTGACGCTCATGCTGCGCGACCCCGAGCGGCTGAAGGCCCTGCTGCTCGACCCGGAGCGGCCGATCCAGCTCGTCATCGCGGGCAAGTCCCACCCGGCCGACGACGGCGGCAAGGCCCTCATCCAGCAGCTGGTGCGCTTCGCCGACGACCCCGAGGTGCGCCACCGCATCGTCTTCCTGCCGGACTACGAGATCCAGATGGCACAGGCGCTGTACCCCGGCTGCGACGTATGGCTGAACAATCCGCTGCGCCCCTACGAGGCCTGCGGCACGAGCGGCATGAAGGCGGCCCTGAACGGCGGCCTGAACCTGTCGATCCTCGACGGCTGGTGGGACGAGTGGTTCGACGGCGAGAACGGCTGGGCGATCCCCTCGGCCGACGGCGTGGACGACCCCAATCACCGCGACGACCTCGAGGCGGCCGCGCTGTACGAGCTGCTCGAGCGCGAGATCACCCCGAGGTTCTACGACCGCGACGGCGCCGGCATCCCCGTGCGGTGGATGGAGATGATGCGGCACACCCTCGAGTCGCTCGGCCCCAAGGTGCTCGCCTCGCGGATGGTGCGTGACTACGTCAACGCGCTCTACACCCCGGCCGCGCGCAATGCGCGGGCGCTCGGCGCAGACTACGCGGGCGCGATCGAGCTCGCGGCGTGGAAGGGCCGCGTCCGTGCGGCCTGGCCGGGCGTGCGCGTGGAGCACGTGGAGTCCAGCGGCGTCGACGAGGTGGCCGAGGTGGGCGCCACCCTGCGCGTGCGCGCCGACGTCGCGCTGGGCGATCTCACCCCCGACGACGTGCAGGTCCAGCTCATCCACGGCCGGGCCGAGGGCGACGATCAGCTGACGTCGCTGCGGGTGGTTCCGCTCACGCTCGGCGAGCGCTTCGAGGGCTCCCGCGCGGCATTCACGGGCGAGGTCGTGCTGGACCGTGCGGGCCCGTTCGGCTACACCGTGCGGATCGTGCCGGTCCACCCGCTCCTCGCCACGACGACCGAGCTGGGGCTCGCGGCGCTCGCGTAGGGGGCGTGCTCGGTCCGCGACGCGGGCCGGGGGCTCAGTCCGAGCCGTCCTCGAGCGACTGCATCACGACGATCGAACGCGGGCCGACGGGGATCGCCTCGCCGGCGTGGCACACCGTGCCCTCGGCGACCTCCGGATCGGTGGAGAGCACCACCCGGAAGGCCGACTCCCACTGCTGCGGCATGATGCGCGCATCGATCGCCTCGGCGCCGGAGTTGAACCAGATCAGGAACGACGCGTCGGTGAGCTGCTCGCCGTGCGGCCCGGGCTCGCGCAGCGGCCGGCCCGAGACGTACATGCCGATCGCCCGCTGCGCTCCGTTCCCCCAGTCCTCGTCGGTCATCACGCGCCCGTCGGGGTGCGACCAGGCGAGATCCAGCGGTCCGCCGACGATCGTGGGCTGGCCCTCGAACCAGTGCCGCTGCCGCAGCGCGGGGTGCTCGCGGCGCAGGCGCAGCGCGGCCTTGGTGAACTCGTAGACGTCGAGCCACGCGTTGTCGGCGCTCCAGTCCACCCACGAGATCTCGTTGTCCTGGCAGTAGGCGTTGTTGTTCCCGCCCTGCGTGCGCCCTCGCTCGTCGCCCGCCGTGATCATCGGCACGCCGTTCGACAGGCAGAGCGTGAGCATGAGGTTCGCCGCCTGCCGCCGCCGCAGCGCGACGATCTCGGCGTCATCCGTCTCGCCCTCGACGCCGTGGTTCCACGACCGGTTGTTGTCGGTGCCGTCGCGGTTGTCCTCGCCGTTGGCCTCGTTGTGCTTGTGGTCGTAGCTGACCAGATCGCGCACCGTGAAGCCGTCGTGGGCGGTGATGAAGTTGATCGAGTTGTACGCCGAGCGCCCGTCGTCGGCGTAGAGATCGCTCGACCCGGCGAGCCGTGTGGCGACGTTGCGGATCGCGCCCTGCCCGCGCCAGAAGTCGCGGATCGTGTCGCGGTACTGATCGTTCCACTCCGCCCAGGGCGGGGGCATGCGGCCGACGAGGTAGCCGTCCATCGACACGTCCCACGGCTCGGCGATGAGCTTGACGTGGCGCAGGATCGGGTCCTGATCGATCGCGATGAGCAGCGCGCACGCGAAGTCGACCTCGTATCCGGTGCGGGTGAGCGCGCTCATGAGGTCGAAGCGGAACCCGTCGACGTGCATCTCGGTGACCCAGTACCGCAGCGAGTCGAGGATCAGCCGCAGCGCGAGGGGGTTCCACGCGTCCACGGTGTTCCCGCAGCCGGTGACGTCCCAGTACGTGTCGTCGAACCCGCCGTCCTCGGGGATCACCCGCTTGTAGAAGCCGCGATCGTCGAACCCGCGGAACGACAGCGTCGGGCCGTCCGGCCCCGCCTCGGCGGTGTGGTTGTAGACCACGTCGAGGATCACCTCGATGCCCGCACGGTGGAGGGACTTGACCATGTTCTTGAACTCGGTCACCTGCTCGCCGCGATCGCCGGACGAGCTGTACGCCCCGTCGGGGGCGAAGTAGCCGATGGTGTTGTAGCCCCAGTAGTTGACGAGTCCTCGTTCGAGCAGCGCGGGCTCGGAGAAGAACTGCTGGATCGGCAGCAGCTCCACGGCCGTGACCCCGAGATCCTGCAGATACTCGATCACGGCGGGCTCGGCCAGGCCGGCGTAGGTGCCGCGGACGTGCTCGGGGATCCGATCCTGCAGCTTCGTGAAGCCCTTCACGTGCAGCTCGTAGATCACGGTGTCGCGCCAGCGGTTCTTGGCCGGCTGATCGCCCTCCCAGTCGAAGGCGGGGTCGACCACCACGCTCCGGGCCGTGTAGGCCGCGGAGTCCGTGTCATCACGCACGGCCGGGGCGTCCTCGCGGGCGCCGAAGATCGGCTGCTCCGCGATGATCGTCCCGCTCGTGGCCAGGCCGTACGGGTCGAGCAGCAGCTTGTTCCGGTTGAAGCGATAGCCGCTGGCGGGATCCCAGGGGCCGTCGACGCGGAACCCGTAGAGCTGCCCGGGCCGGATGTCGGGGAGCGCGCCGTGCCAGATGCCGAGCGTGGATTCCGTGAGCTCGTAGCGCTCCTCGTGCCCCGCGTCGTCGAACAGGCACAGCTCCACCCCGGTGGCGTTGGGGGCGTACACGGCGAAGTTCGTCGACTCGGGCGACCACGTCGCCCCCAGCGGCCACTCCCGCCCAGGCCAGACCCGCGCCCGCTCCCCCCATGCGTGCCAGGTCACCGGCGTCATCAGTCGTTCCTCGTTCTGCCCTCGATGGATCCGCGCTGCGGCCTCCAGAGCACGATATCGGCGTTGCGCCGCACGCGCTTCCCGGCCCGCAGGGTCATGATCGAGCCCGTGACCCCGGCGGCGAAGACGCGCGCGCCCGGGCGGTTCTCGCGCTCGGCGCGCAGCTCGGCGGCGAGCGCGCCGACGCGGCGGCGCAGCTCCGACACCTCGTCCTCGAGATCGAGGATGCGGGCGATCGCGGGCAGACTCATCCCCTCAGCCGAGAGGTGGGCGACCTCGCGCAGCTGGCGGATGTCGCGCAGTGAGTAGCGGCGCGATCCGCCCGCCGTGCGGCCCGGCACCACGAGGCCGATGCGGTCGTACTGGCGGAGCGTCTGCGGGTGCATGCCGGCCAGCTCGGCGGCCGCGGCGATCGCGAGGATCGGGGCGTCCTCGTCCACGTCGTCCGGAATCCTCATGTCCTCACCTCCCCTGCTCGTCCTGCCATCATCCCGCGAGGCTGCACGCCCGCGCCGAGGCTGCATCCCGTGTCTGCTGTCTCGGCGCGGCGCTGCAGTCTCGCGGGATCATCGTCAGCCCCGGGCGCGGGCGATCAGATCGGCGCGCGGGTTCTCGTGCGGCTCCACCTCGCGGAAGCGCTCGAGGGCCTCCTTCTGCGCTTCGGTGAGGTGGCTCGGGACGACCACCTGCACCTCGGCGAGCAGGTCGCCCGTGCCCTTCTTCGACGTGATGCCGCGTCCCTTGACGCGCAGCACGCGACCGGAGGGCGTGCCCGGCGTGACGCGCAGCTTGACCACGTCGCCGTCGAGGGTGGGCACCTCGATCGTCGCGCCGAGCGCCGCCTCGGTGAACGTCACCGGCACCGTCACGCGCAGGTTCAGGCCGTCGCGCGTGAAGACGGGGTGCGGGCGCACCTTGACCTCCACGACGATGTCGCCGTTCTCGCCGCCGTCGGGCGACGGGCGCCCTCGTCCGCGCAGCCGAATCTTCTGGCCGTCGCCGACGCCGGCGGGGATCTTGATCTTGAAGGGCTTGCCGTCGCCGCTCTGCAGCGTGACCGTCTCGCCCTTCGCCGCCGTCACGAAGTCGATCGTCGTGTTGGCGCGGAGATCCTGCCCCTTCGTGGGGCCGCCGAAGCCCTGGAAGCCGCCGGAGGGCTGCCTGAACCGACCCGACCCGAAACCGCCGCCGCGGCCCTGGTTGAACATCGTGAAGATGTCGTCGAAGTCGGCCGCCGATCCGCGATTCGTCGTGAACCGGCTGAAGACGTCCTCGAAGCCGCCCGCACCCGATCCGCCCGCCGTGAAGCGCGCGCCGGATCCCATCGCGCGGATCTCGTCGTACTCGCGGCGCTGCTCCGCGTCGGAGAGCACCGAGTACGCCTCGCTGATCTCCTTGAACTTCGCCTCGGCCGCCGCGTCGCCCGGATTGGAGTCCGGGTGGTACTGCCGCGCGAGCTTGCGATACGTCTTCTTCAGATCGTTCTCGGAGACGTCCTTCGAGACCCCCAGGACCTTGTAGAAGTCCTTGTCGAACCAGTCCTGACTGGCCATGCGTCTCCCGCCTTACTCCGCCGGCACGGCGACCACGACCTTCGCCGGCCGCAGCTCCACGTCGCCCAGGCGATAGCCCACCTCGACCACCTCGAGGATGGTCGACTCGGTCGTGCCCGGCACGGGCTGCTGGAACACGGCCTCGTGCTGCTGCGGGTCGAACACGTCGCCCGCCGCGCCGTAGGTCATCAGTCCCATGCGCTCCGCCACGCCGCGCATCTTCTCGGCCACGAGCGCGAACGCGCTGCCCTCCTCGAGGTCGCCGTGCTTGGCGGCGCGGTCGAGGTCGTCGAGCACGGGGAGCAGACTCTTGGCGACCCAGCCCTTGGCCCGGTCGATCTCGAGCTGGCGCTGCTCCTCGGTGCGGCGACGGTAGTTGGCGTACTCCGCCTGCAGGCGCTTGAGGTCGTGCTGCAGCTGCGTCTCGTAGTCGCTGCGCTCGGCCTCGGCCGCCTCGTCGGTCTGCTCGGCGCCGAGGATGTCGTCCACCGTCAGCGACTCGTCTCCCTCGGCAGGCTCGCCCGTCGGGGCGCCCTGGTCCGCAGGGGCACCCTCGGCGCTCTGGTCCGCCTGCGCGTCGGGGCCGGAAGCGCTCGCCTCCGGCCCCTCGGCGCCAGGCTGGACCTCGTCGTTCTCGTCGAAGTCCTTGTCCGCCATGGTTACTTCTTCTCGTCCTCGTCGTCGACGACCTCGGCGTCGATGACGTCCTCGTCCGACTCGCCGCCGGCCTGCTCGCCGGCGGGCGCGCCCTCCGAGGACGCCGCGGCGGCATCCGCCTGCGACTGCGCGTAGATCGCCTCGCCCAGCTTGGCCTGGCTCTCATTCAGCTTGTCGAACGCCGTCTTCACGGCGTCGTCGTCCTCGCCGGCGAGCGCCGTCTTGAGCGCGTCGACGTCGGCCTGCACCGAGTCCTTCACGTCGGCCGGCAGCTTGTCCTCGTTCTCCTTGATGAGCTTCTCGATGGAGTACGACAGCGTCTCGGCCTGGTTGCGGACCTCGGCGGCCTCGCGGCGCTTCTTGTCCTCGGCCGCGTGCTCCTCGGCCTCGCGCACCATGCGCTCGATGTCCTCCTTGGGCAGCGACGAGCCGCCCGTGATGGTCATCGACTGCTCCTTGCCGGTGCCCTTGTCCTTCGCCGAGACGTGCACGATGCCGTTCGCGTCGATGTCGAAGGTGACCTCGATCTGCGGCACGCCGCGCGGGGCCGGTGCGATGCCGGTGAGCTCGAAGGTGCCCAGCGGCTTGTTGTCGCGGGTGAACTCGCGCTCGCCCTGGAAGACCTGGATCGCCACGGACGGCTGGTTGTCGTCGGCCGTGGTGAAGGTCTCGCTGCGCTTGGTCGGGATGGCGGTGTTGCGCTCGATGAGCTTGGTCATGATGCCGCCCTTGGTCTCGATGCCGAGCGACAGCGGGGTCACGTCGATGAGCAGCACGTCCTTGCGCTCACCCTTGAGGACACCGGCCTGCAGGGCCGCGCCGACGGCGACGACCTCGTCCGGGTTCACGCTCTTGTTGGGCTCCTTGCCGGTCTCGCGCTTGACGAGCTCGCTGACCGCGGGCATGCGGGTCGAGCCGCCGACGAGCACGACGTGGGCGATGTCCGACACCTTGATGCCGGCCTCGCGGATGACGTCGTCGAACGGCTTCTTCGTGCGCTCGAGGAGGTCCTTCGTGAGATCCTCGAACTTCGCACGCGTGATCGTCTCCGACAGCGAGACGGGGCCGTTCTCGGTGAGCGAGAGGTAGGGCAGGTTGATGCTCGTCGAGGTCGAGCTCGAGAGCTCCTTCTTCGCCTGCTCCGCGGCCTCCTTGAGGCGCTGCAGCGCGATCTTGTCGCCCGAGACGTCGACGCCGGTCGAGTCCTTGAACTGCTTGATCAGGAAGTCGACGATGCGCTGGTCCCAGTCGTCGCCACCGAGGCGGTTGTCACCGGCCGTGGCGCGCACCTGGATGGTCGAGAAGTCGTCGTCCTTGCCCACCTCGAGCAGCGAGACGTCGAAGGTACCGCCACCGAGGTCGAAGACGAGGATGAGCTCGTCCTCCTTGCCCTTGTCGAGGCCGTAGGCCAGGGCGGCGGCGGTGGGCTCGTTGATGATGCGGAGCACGTTGAGGCCCGCGATCTCGCCGGCCTCCTTCGTGGCCTGGCGCTCGGCGTCGTTGAAGTACGCGGGAACGGTGATGACGGCATCCGTCACCGTGTCGCCCAGGTACTGCTCGGCGTCGCGCTTGAGCTTCATGAGGATGCGCGCGCTGATCTCCTGCGGCGTGTACGCCTTGCCGTCGATCGCCTGCGTCTTCCAGTCGGTGCCCATGTGGCGCTTGACCGACGCGATGGTGCGGTCGACGTTGGTGACGGCCTGGCGCTTGGCGGTCTCGCCGACCAGCACCTCGCCGTCCTTCGTGAACGCGACCACCGAGGGGGTGGTGCGGAAGCCCTCGGCGTTGGCGATGACCTTCGGCTCGCCACCCTCGAGGACCGCGACGACCGAGTTGGTCGTTCCGAGGTCGATGCCCACAGCGCGTGCCATGTTGTCTCCTTTGTGTTGCCGCCTTGAGGAAGTCCTCGCACGGATCTGAGTCGTGCTGACTCAAGGATAGATCGGCGCCACGAGGGGCGTCAAATGAAGTTGATATGAATCAGCTCAACTTTTGCGAGCAGGCAGGATGGGACGGTGACGTCGATCCTCCATCCGCCCGTCGGCACCGCGCTCCGGATCGTCGCGGCGCTGCAGGAGCGGGGCCTGCCGGTCGCGGTCGGCGGATCCGCACTGCTGGCCTCGCTGGGCCTCGTGGATCGCGTGCGCGACTGGGACATCACGTGCGAGGGCGACGCGGACGAGGTGGCGGCCGCCCTCGGCGCGCTCGGGCTCGCGTGGTCGGCGCCGGCGAGCGCGGGCCGCCCATTCGCCACGCGCGCCCGCTTCGTCGTCGACGCGGGCGACCACGAGCTCGACGTGCTCGTGGGCTTCGCGGCGTGGGACGGCGACACACTCGTCCCCTTCCCCGTGCGCCGGACCGGCGAATGGCTGGGCCTGCCCATCGCCGACCCGCAGGTGTGGGCGCAGGCGTACCGCCTCATCGGCCGCCCCGAGCGCGCGGCGCTGCTGGCCGGGCCATCCTCCGCCGAACCCGCACCCGCTCCACCAACCCGCGCGCGATCCGGCGCGGGCTCGGCGAACGAGGGCGGGTTCGCGGGCTGACCCCCGGGGGTCACGCGGCGCTAGGGTGAGCGCCATGCGCACGGCACCAACCGTTCACCTGACGTCCCTACGGTCGCTCGCATGAGCGACCCGACAACGCGCCCCGACGACCTGCCCGCCACCGCCGACAGCGGCGCGATCGGCGTGATGGGCCTCGACCTGCGCGAGGGCAAGACGGCTCCGAAGAGGCAGATCTACTCGTGGGCGCTGTGGGACTGGGCGACGCAGCCCTTCAACACCGTCGTGCTCACGTTCATCTTCGCGTCGATGTATCTGACCACCGACGTGTTCCTGCCCGCCGACGTCCAGGCGCTGGCCGAGAACGATCCTGTCCGCGAGCGCGCGGTCGACGGCCTCGCATCGGGCTTCGGTCTCGCCGGCACGATCGCCGGCCTGCTCATCCTCGCGATCGCGCCGGTGCTCGGCCAGCGCGCCGACGCGGCCGGGCGGCAGAAGCTGTGGCTCGGGATCGGCACGGGCGCCCTCGTGGCCTGCATGCTCGGCCTCTGGTTCGTCGAGCCGACGCCGACCCTGTTCTGGCTCGGGGTGGCGCTCATCGCCGCCGGGCAGGTGTTCGGCGAGATCGCGGCCGTGAGCTCCAACGCCATGCTCATCGGCATCGCGAACCAGAAGACGATCGGCCGCGTCTCGGGCCTGGGCTGGGGCTTCGGCTACCTCGGCGGCATCGTCGCGCTCGTGCTCGTCATCGTCTTCTACATGTCCGACTGGTTCGGACTGCCGGAGGACACGGGTCTGCCGTTCCGGATCATCGCCGTCGGCTGCGCCGTGTGGGCCATCGTCTTCTCGATCCCGATCTTCCGCAACGTGCCGGAGCCGTCGCTCGGCCGCCCCGAGCGCAAGGTCGGGTTCTTCGCGTCGTACCGACTGCTGGTGCAGGACATCGTGGCACTGTTCAAGAGCCCGGAGACGCGCCACACAGGATGGTTCCTGCTCTCCAGCGCCGTCTTCCGCGACGGCCTGGGCGGCGTCTTCGCCTTCGGCGCGATCATCGGGCAGGTCGTGTTCGGCTTCGAGTTCCTGCAGATGGTGATCTTCGGCGTCGCCGCCAACCTCATCGCCGGCGTCTCGACGATCCTCGCCGGCCCGCTCGACGACCGCTTCGGCGCCAAGCGCGTCATCATCGCGGCGCTCGGATCCATGACGGTCGCGGGCCTGGCGGTGTTCTTCCTCGTGGATCTGGGGCCGGTGGTGTTCTGGATCGGCGGCCTCGTGCTGTGCGCGTTCGTCGGACCGGCGCAGGCCGCGTCCCGCTCGTTCCTCGCGCGCGTGACGCCCGCGGGGCGCGAGGGCGAGATCTTCGGCCTCTACGCGACGACGGGCCGCGCCTCGAGCTGGATGGCCGCGGGCGCGTGGACGATCGTCGTCGCCGCCTTCGGATCGACCTACGGCATCCTCGCGATCGTCGGCGTCATCCTCGTCGGCCTGCTGCTGCTCCTGCCGGTCAAGCAGCTGCGCTGACCCGGGCCCTTCTTCCCGCGAGACAGCATTCGCGCGCCGAGACAGCGTCCTCACGCCGCTGTCTCGGCGCGCAGCTGCTGTCTCGCTGAACCGGGGCGCGCCGGATCAGCGGCCGGGGCGGGGCCAGGCGTCGGCGAGCCGGGTGAGCAGGTCGGCGAGCTGGGCGCGCTCCGCCGGGGTGAAGCCCCCGAGGGCCTGCTGCACGGCGTCGGCGCGGGCACCGCGGGCCTCGGCGACGGCGTGCGCACCGTGCTCGGTGAGGGCGATGAGGGTGCGGCGCGCGTCGCGCGGATCGGCCTCGCGGCGAGCCAGGCCCAGGTGCACGGCGGTCTGGATGACGCGGCTCGCGCGCGGCTGATCGATGTGCAGCCGGTCGGCCAGGTCGCCGACCGAGAGCGGCGTGCCCGCGTCCGAGAGCACCTCGAGCATGCGCACGCGGGTGGCCGAGCGGCCGAGGCCCCCGGGACCCTCGGGGCGCGTGCCGCGGCGGCGGGCGAGCTCCTCGCGCATGTCGCCCAGGTCGTCGGGCGTCACGGCGCCCCACGACATCGGGCCGCGCCGGCGCCCGTGCCCGTGCGGCCCGTGCGACGCACCGTCGGGGCCGGGGCGGCCGGCGACGGGACGCAGCCCACGCAGGCGCGCGAGCGCGGCGGCGATCTGGTCAGCGGGATCGGGCGCAGTCACGTCTCCACGATACATGCCACTTGACATGCACTTGAGACGCATGTCATAGTGCATGCATATGCCACGTGACATGAAACTCCCAACCCGATCCCGGAAGGATCTGCCATGAGCACCCACGACACGCACACCCCCGACCACCCCGACCGTCCGCTGGCCTTCTGGCTCAAGGCGGTCGATCGCCTCGTCTCGCGCGAGATCGACGCCGCCTTCGCCGACGAGCCCATCGACCGCCGGCACTGGCGCATCCTGAACCGCATCGACGGATCGGCGCGCGTTCCGGCGATCGACGACCACCCCGAGCTCTTCGCGCACCTGGCGGGGCTGGGCTGGATCGCCCTCGACGACGGCGGCTGGTCCCTCACCGGGGCCGGCCGAGCCGCCAAAGAGCACCTCGCCGAGAAGGTCGCCGCCGTCCGCGCCCGCGTCGCCGGCGCGGCGCCGGCCGAGGACCTCGACACGACCCTGCGCACGCTCGAGGCCATCGCCCGCGAGCTCGGCTGGAGCGAGGAGGACGGGATGCCCGAGCGCCCGCATCGCCACCACCGCGAGCACGAGCACGACCACCGCCACGACCAGGGCCACGGCCACGGCGGCCGGCGCCCGCACCCGCGCTGGGGCCGCCACCTCGGCGCACCCGACGCGCCCGACGCACCGGAGCACCCCCTTTCGGCGCGGACGGATGATGGCGCACCGCGCCTTCGAGCGCGGCTTCCTCGCCGGCTTCGACCGCGGCCGCGCCGCCTGACGCGCGAGCCCGCACCGCCGGCGATGCCCCGGACCCTCCCGGCCCGGGGCATCGCCGTACGCTGGATCGGTGAGCTTCGCGCGCGCCTGCCCCTGCGGATCCGGCGATCCCTACCCGTCCTGCTGCGGGGCGCTGCACACCGGGGCGCGGCATGCGCAGACGCCCGGGCAGCTCATGCGCTCGCGGTACAGCGCCTTCGCCGTGGGTGACGCCGACTACCTGCTGCGCACGTGGCACCCGCGCACGCGCCCGGCCGCGCTCGACCTCGACGACGGCACGGAATGGACGGGGCTCGAGGTCCACGAAGCCGCGGGCGACGAGGTGCTCTTCACCGCCCGCTATCGCACACCGCACGGCACGGGCGCGATGACCGAGCGCAGCCGCTTCGCGCAGCGCGGCGGGCGCTGGGTCTACGTCGACGGCGACACCGCCTGACGCTCGACCCCCGCGCCGCCAAACCGCGCCACCCGATCCGCGCGGGAGTAGCCTCGAAGCAGGCCGACCAGGGGGGGTTCCGCATGACCACCGTCGCAGAGAACATCGTCGCCAGCCTCCGCGCCAACGGCGTGGAGCGCGTGTACGGCATCCCGGGCGATTCGCTCAACGGATTCACCGACGCGCTGCGCCGGGACGGCACGATCCGGTGGATGCATGTGCGCCACGAGGAGTCAGCGGCCTTCGCCGCCGCCGCCGACGCGGCGCTGACGGGCGAACTGGCCGTCGTGGCCGGATCGTGCGGGCCCGGCAACCTGCACCTCATCAACGGTCTCTTCGACGCCCACCGCTCGCGCGTGCCGGTGCTCGCGATCGCGGCGCACATCCCGACGTCCGAGATCGGCACGAACTACTTCCAGGAGACGCACCCGCAGGAGCTGTTCCGCGAGTGCAGCTCGTACGTGGAGTACGTGGCCGACCCCGCCCAGATGCCGCGCGTGCTCGAGATCGCGATGCGCACGGCCGTCGAGGAGCAGGGCGTCGCCGTCGTCGTGATCCCCGGCGACGTCGCCCTCGCCGACGCCGTGTCGAACCGCACCTCCGTCATCCGGCGCGCGAACCCCACCGTCGTCCCGAGCGACGCCGAACTCGATCGGGCCGCCGAGCTGCTGAACGCCGCCAAGCGCGTCACGATCCTCGCCGGCGCCGGCGCGGCGGGCAGCCACGACGAGGTCATCGCGCTCGCCGATCGCCTGAACGCGCCGATCGTGCACGCCCTGCGCGGCAAGGAGCACATCGAGTACGACAACCCCTTCGACGTGGGCATGACGGGCCTGCTCGGCTTCGCCTCGGGCTACCGCGCCATGGACGCCTCCGACGCCGTGCTCATGCTCGGCACCGACTTCCCGTACCCGCAGTTCTATCCGGATCACGCCAAGACGATCCAGGTCGACATCCGCGGCTCGCAGCTGGGCAGGCGCCACCCGCTCGATCTCGGGCTCGTGGGCGATGTCGGCGCGACCGCCGCCGCGCTCGTGCCGCGCCTGGCCGAGGGCCGCGATCGCTCGCACCTCGACGACGCGCGCGACCACTACCTGCGCACGCGGGCCAAGCTCGACGAGCTGGCCGTGCCGCGGCGCGGATCGGAGCCGATCCACCCGCAGTACCTCACGCGGCTGATCGACGAGGCCGCCGCGGACGACGCCGTCTTCACCGCCGATGTGGGATCGCCCACCGTGTGGGCGGCCCGCTACCTCACGATGAACGGCCGGCGCCGCCTCATCGGATCGTTCAGCCACGGCTCGATGGCCAACGCGCTCATGCATGGCATCGGCGCACAGACGGCGGCGCCCGGCCGCCAGGTGGTCGCGCTCGCGGGCGACGGCGGGCTCGCGATGATGCTGGGCGAGCTCATCACGCTCACGCAGAACGAGCTGCCGGTGAAGACCGTCGTCTACAACAACGCCTCGCTCAACTTCGTCGAGCTCGAGATGAAGGCGGCCGGCTTCGTCACCTACGGCACAGGCCTGACCAACCCGAACTTCGCCGACGTGGCCGCGGCGCTCGGCATCCGAGGCATCCGCGTGGAGCGCTCGGACGAGCTGCCGGATGCCGTGGCCGAGTTCCTCGCCCACGACGGCCCCGCCGTGCTCGACGTCGTCACCGAGCGCCAGGAGCTGTCGATGCCGCCGAACGTCACGGCCAAGCAGGTGGGCGGCTTCGCCCTGTATGCGCTGCGCACCGTGATGTCGGGCCGCGGCGACGAGCTGCTCGACCTCGCGCGGGCGAACTGGCGCCAGCTGCTCTGACGCGCGTCAGTCGTGGGCGCCGAGCGAGACGTCGGTGCGGTGGAACGACTGGAACGAGCGCGACGCGGTGGGGCCGCGCTGCCCCTGGTAGCGGTTGCCGTAGGGGCCGGAGCCGTAGGGGTTCTCGGCGGGCGACGTGAGCCGGAAGAAGCACAGCTGCCCGATCTTCATGCCCGGCCACAGCTTGATCGGCAGCGTCGCGACGTTCGACAGCTCGAGCGTGACGTGACCGGAGAAGCCCGGATCGATGAAGCCCGCGGTCGAGTGCGTCAGCAGGCCCAGGCGGCCGAGCGAGGACTTGCCCTCCAGCCGCGCCGCGATGTCGTCGGGCAGCGTGACGGTCTCGAAGGTCGAGCCGAGCACGAACTCCCCCGGGTGCAGCACGAACGGCTCGTCCGCCGCGACCTCCACGAGGCGCGTGAGGTCGGGCTGGTCCTCGGCCGGATCGATGAACGGGTACTTGTGGTTGTCGAAGAGCCGGAAGAACCGGTCGATCCGCACATCCACGCTCGACGGCTGGACCATCGCGAGATCCAGCGGATCCAGCCCGATCCGGCCCGAGTCGAGTTCGGCCTTGATGTCGCGATCCGAGAGCAGCACGGCACCAGCCTAGACGGCGCGTCCGCGCGCGCCCGTTGACACATCCGGCGTGCGGCGTCAAGCGGGAGGCGCCGGGCGCCGCAAGCGCGTTACATCGGTCGTCGAGCGCCGATCGTTCGAGAGGAGACGCACATGTCGCAGGAGCAGAACCCGGCGAGCACCCCGGGAGCGAAGAAGACGCCGAGCACGGTGGACGCCGCGAAGGAGGCGGCCGCCGAGGTCGCCGGCGCCGCGAGCGCCGAGGCCGCCGCCGCGTCGGAGGACGCCGCGGCGAAGGCCGAGGAGGTCAAGGAGCAGGCGAGCGAGACCGCCGCCAAGGCCGAGGCGGGCATGAAGGACCAGGCCGCCACCGGCCAGCACAGGGTGGCCGAGGGCCTGCGCGCGGCCGGCGACAAGGTCGGCTCGCTCGCCGAGGGCGAGGGCGTCGTGAGCGGCGTGGCCGGCAAGGCGTCGCAGGGCCTGAAGCAGGCGTCGGAGTGGGTGTCGAACCGCGACCCCGACACGATGCTCACCCGGGCGAAGTCCTTCGCCCGCCGCAAGCCGTGGGTCGTCGCGGGCATCGGCGCCGCGGCCCTGCTCGTGCTGAACACGCTGCGCAAGGCGGTGTCGGGCAAGCGCTGATCGCCGCGAGGGCCGGCGCCTTCGCGGGCGCCGGCCCTCGGCGTGCGCCCTGCGACCGGCCGGGCGGACGCTGTTATGCTGGCTGACACGTGCTCCGGCGCGTGCGGGGCTGTAGTTCAATGGCAGAACTTCTGCTTCCCAAGCAGACAGCGCGGGTTCGATTCCCGTCAGCCCCTCCACTTCTCAGACGCGATGTCCGGCGGGTCACCTCCGCTGCCTCACTCGCAGCCGATGCCGTCGCCGTCTCGGTCGAGCTTGCGCGAGTAGCCGGGCTGGCCCTCGTAGATGGGCGCCGCCCCGGCCGCGCGCACGGCGTCGCAGTTGGCGTAGGAGACCTCGACCGGCGGGGCCGGTGCGGGCGGGGCGGGCTCCGGAGCCGGCGGGGCCGGCGCAGGCACGGGAGCCGGAGGAGCGGGCGCGGGGGCTGGAGGAGCCGGAGCAGGCTCGACGACGGGCTCGGGTGCCGGCGCCGGCGGCTGGGCCGCGTATGCCGACGTGAGCGCAGGCTCGTCCGGGCAGTCGGCGAGAACCCGCGCGATGGCGTCGTGTTCCGCCTGCGTCACCCACAGGCCGTACGTCGCCTTCACCGACACCTGGCGCGCGACGTAGGCGCAGCGGAACGCCCTGTTCTTCGGCAGCCAGGTCGCCGCGTCGCCGTCGCCCTTCTGGGCATTGGCCGCGCCGTCCACGGCGAGCAGGTTCAAGGGGTCGTTCGCGAACGACGCACGCTGATCCGGTGTCAGCTGCTGGGCGCCCTTCTGCCACGCGTCCGAGAGCGACACGACGTGGTCGATCTGCACCAGCGACGACGTGTCCTGCCCGCGGACGAACGCGATGGTCGAGCCGGTGAACGGATCGGCGAGCACGCCCGACATCACCTTGCACGGCCCCGACCGAACGACGTCCGCGAGGTCCCTCGCCAGAACGTCGTTGCGGGTGTCGCACCCGTTGCGGTCGACATCCAGCCAGCGCTGCCCGAACTGATCGCGGTCGAAACCGGTCTTCGGCGCGCGCCCCTTCACCTCGAGCGTCGCCAGCACCGCGAGGGCCGTCTGATCCGCGGTCGCCCCGGCGTCGGCGGGCGTCGAGGTCTCACCCTCGAACGCCACATCGGTGATCTCCTCGTCCACCGGCTCCGCCGTGACAGTCGGAGTCGGCGTCGGAAGCGGAGTGGGCGTGGAGGACGGCGGGGCGTCCTCGGCCGCCACCGGCTCCGGATCGCTCGGATAGATCGTCGTCGCGACCGTCCCCGTGACCACGAACATCGCCGCCGCGGCCGCGGTCACGGCCAGTGCCGCGCGCCGGGAGCGCAGCCGCAGCCACGTCGGCGTGCCCCTCACCAGCCCGACGATCGCGGTGATCATCACCGCGAGCGAGATGAGGGTGAACAGCGGCGACAGCACGATCCCGATCGCCACGCCGACGAGTCCGATGACGACCCACAGCCACACCGGCACGCGTCGGGTTCGCGTCTCGGGCTGCACCGCGGGCGGCGGCATCATCCCGACGGCAGGCGGCGGCGTGACCTCCTCGGTCCATCGGGCGCCATCCCAGAAGCGGCTCCGGTCAGGATCCTGCGGGTCCGGGTACCACCCGGCGGGAGGGTCGAACCCCATCGTCTTTCGCCTTTCGCGCCGATTGCCAGAAAGCCCTATCGGCGGCCCGCGCCAGGGCGTAAGGCGTATCCGCCCGCGCCCACCCCGCGCGGGAGTACCGTGGCGCGCATGGCGGACTTCAACCAGCGGATCATCGACGAGTTCCGGGCGAACGGCGGCAACGTCGCGACCATGGGATTCGGCAGGGGGCTCGTGCTGCTGCACCACATCGGCGCGAAGAGCGGCACGGAGCGCGTCGCGCCCCTCGCGGCGCGGCGGCACGCGCCGGACGTGTGGCACGTCGTCGGATCGAAGGGCGGGGCGCCCGAGCACCCGGCCTGGTACCACAACCTGCTCGCGCACCCCGATGTCGAGATCGAGACGCCCGACGAGGGCGTCGTGCCCGTGCGGGCGCGGGATCTGCCGCGCGAGAAGCGTGACGAGGCGTGGCGGCAGCTCACAGAGATGAACTCGGGCTTCGCCGAGTACGAGCGCCGCACCGACCGCGTCATCCCCGTCGTCGAGCTGCGCCGCCGCTGACGCGGTCGTCGGATCGCCCGCGCCCTCGCCGGAGCCCGGCGCGCTCGGATGACGCATCCGACCCTCGTGGCCACACCCGGCCCAGCGATCCGACGACTGGGCACCGGGATCCGACGGCCGAGCAGCACGCGGATCTGCCGGCAACCGCGAACCCGGCCGCGGATGGTAGCGATCACCCGGCCCGCGCGAAAGCGCATGGGCACCCGCGCGCCCGCGGCGTAGCGTCGGGCTCATGGCGGACAACGAGATCACGGCACTCGCCCTCAACTGCACCCTCAAGCCGTCGCCGGCGGAGTCGAGCACGCACGTCATGGCGCGCCAGCTGCTCGAGCGGCTCGCGGCGCACGGCATCGACGGGCACGAGCTGCGCCTCGTCGACCACGACATCGCGCCCGGTGTGCAGGCCGACATGGGCGAGGGCGACGCGTGGCCCGAGATCCGGCAGCAGGTGCTCGATGCCGACGTCCTCGTCTTCGTGACGCCGACGTGGCTCGGTCAGCACTCGAGCGTGGCGCAGCGGGCGCTCGAGCGGCTGGACGCCGAGCTGTCGGCGACGGACGAGCAGGGGCGGCCGATCCTGTGGGACAAGGTCGCGATCGCCGGCGTCGTGGGCAACGAGGACGGCGCCCACCACATCTCGGCGATCCTGTTCCAGGCGCTGGGCGACATCGGCTTCACGATCCCCGCCCAGGCGGCCGTGTACTGGAACGGCGAGGCGATGAGCACCACCGACTACAAGGACCTGCCCGAGACGCCGCCGTCGGTGGCCTCCACGATGGACGGCGCGGCCAGCAACGCCGCCCACCTCGCCCGCCTGCTGCGCTCCCGCGCGTACCCCGCAGCTTCCTGACCGGCCAGAGGCGAGGAGGATCGGATGAGCACCCCCGGCGGTCCCGACGACCCCACGCTCATGCGCAACCAGCCGGTGCTGCAGTCGCCCAGGCGCCGCTGGTGGCTCATCCCCGGCCTGCTGCTGGCCGCCGCCGGCATCGCGTCGCTCGCGGCCGCGCTGCCGCTCGGCCCGGCGCTGGCCGGCACGGGGATCGGCATCGTCGCGGCGGCGGCGATCGCCATGGTCGTCGTCGCCTTCGCGGTGCGCCGGCCGGTGGTGCGCAACCGCGTGCTGGCCGCACTCATGGCGCTCGCGGCGCTCGTGTCGATCGTGCTGCTCGTCATCCTGCTCGGCGCCACCCGCGTCTGAGCACGGGCTCAGACGAGCGGCATCAGGCCCGCGTAGGCGCGGCGCGAGTCGTGCGTGCCCGCGCCGTCGAACACGCGCGCGACGTCGCCGTCCGACCACCGCCGCCAGTCGACGCGACCCTCGCGGATGAACGACAGCGCCGCCCCGTGGTACGCCCGCGCCAGCGACTCCGGCGGGTTCGGCCCCGCCACCCGATCCACCTGCGGCGCACCGAGCACGTCGAAGAAGAACGGCACGTCGAGGCAGTGCATCGCCCAGTGCCGCGTGGGCGAGACCCACGAGAACGCGTAGACCCACGTGTCGGGCGACGCCGCTCGCGCCCGCGCGGCGCGCACGACGTCGCGGCGCATCGTGGTGTCGCTCACGAACCGGCCGAGCAGCCGCCGCGGGCCGCGGGCGCGCAGCTCGGCGTTTGCCGCCAGGTACGCGCGGCGCCGCTCGCCCCGCAGCCCGAGCACGCGCAGCAGCAGCGGCAGCGGCACGAGCCGCACCGCCCGCGGCAGGTCGTCGGCGATCATCGAGAACTCGTCGTCCATCCCGCCGACGACGAGCGGCTTGTCCGACCCCGTGCCCGCGGCGAGCGACGCGATCGTGGGCCGCACGATCAGCTCGCCGTCGACCGAGGGGCCGATGTTCGGGATCCCGCCGTCCAGCGCGCGGCCCAGCGCGCCCAGCCCGCCGCTGAGGGGATTCGGCAGCAGATCGTGCAGCCGCTCGGGCGGCACGGCGGCGAACGCGGCCGCGGTGGGGCCGGCGACGCCCGCCGCGGCCGCGACCGCGCGCGAGACCGACTGCGCCGCCTCCTCGGGGATCGTCACGGCGGTGGGCGACATGCTCCAGGCGTGGCGGAAGAGGTGCTGCGCGGCGGGCATGCCCAGCAGCGTGAGCACCGCGCCGCCGCCCGCCGACTGCCCCGCGAGCGTCACCCGATCCGGGTCGCCCCCGAACGCCGCGATGTTGCGCTGCACCCACTCCAGCGCCAGCAGCCAGTCGCGCACGCCGCGGTTGGTCGCGCCGTCGCTCACCCAGCCGAAGCCGTCGAAGCCGATCCGGTACGAGATCGCCACCGTCACGACGCCGTCGCGAGCGAACGGCGCGCCGTCGTACCAGGGCGAGACGGGCGAGCCCGACACGTATCCCCCGCCGTGGATGTACACGAGCACCGGAAGCCGCGCGTCCGGCCCCGGCGACGGGGTGAAGACGTTGAGGTTGAGGACGTCGTCGCCGGGGATCGACGGCTCGGAGATGAGCGTCACACCGGTGTCGCCGCGCTGCGGGGTGGCGCCGGGCCGCGTCGCGTCGCGCACGCCGTCCCAGGCCTCGGCCGGCTCCGGCGCCGCGAATCGCCGCTCCCCCACAGGCGGACGCCCGTAGGGCACGCCGAGGAACACCGCGCACGCGTCGCGCCAGGCCCCGCGCAGACGCCCCATGTCGACGCGCACCTCGGGCGCGCTGCGCTCGGTCGTGGTCCGCGTCGCGTCGTCGGTGTGGGATCCCGTCACACCGCGACGCTACGGGGCGCGGCGACGCCGCCGCAAGGCGGGCGTCAGGCCACCGGCTCCACCGTGGGCGCGCGATCGTCCCTCGCGCGCGCCGCCCACACCGCGCCGGCGCTCGCGACGACGACGAGCGCGATGCCGGCGATCTCGAGCCACTCCAGTCGCTGGCCCAGGATGAGGAAGCCGGCGAGCGCGGCGGTGGCCGGGCCGAGGCTCATGAGCACGCCGAACGCCGACTCGCTGAGGCGCCGCAGCGCCGCCAGCTCGGCCGCGTACGGGATGGTGGACGACAGCAGCGCGACGGCGGCGCCCAGCGCCAGCAGCGAGGGATCGAGCAGCGCGGCGCCCGCATCGACGATGCCGAAGGGCAGGGCGAGCACCGCGCCGACCGCCATCGCGAGCGCGAGCCCGTCGAGCCGCGGGAAAGCGCGGCCCACGGCGGCGCTGCCGCGGATGTAGCCCGCCCAGCTCACGGCCGCCACGAGCGCGAAGGCCACGCCGACCGGGTCGAGCTCGCCCCACCCGCCGGCGCCGAGCGCCGCCACGCCGGCGAGCGCGAGCCCCGCCCACAGCCAGGCCGCGCGGCCGCGGGCCAGCGCGACCGAGAGCGCGAGCGGCCCGAGCACCTCGATCGTGACCGTCACGCCCAGATCCAGGCGCTCGAGCGCGAGGTAGAACGTGCCGTTCATGAGGGCGAGCACGGCGCCGAAGCGCACGACCGCGGTCCAGTCCGCGCGCGAACGGCCGCGCAGCGACGGCCGCGCGATGGCGAGCAGGACGAGCGCCGAGAACACCAGGCGCAGCATCACGATGCCGAGCGGGCCGGCGTGCGGGAACAGCAGCACGGCGATCGACGCGCCGATCTCCTGGCAGGCCAGCCCGAGCACGACGAGGCCGAGGGCGACGGGGGCGCCCTGCCGCGCCGCGGCGCCCCCGTCGTGGTGCACCGGCGGCGCGGCCACTAGCCGATCGGGCAGATCGCGCTGGCGGCGACCGCCTCGTGCATCGACTCCGCCGTCCACGGCAGCCCGAACTCCGGCTGCGTCTGGCCGGAGGCGGCCGGCGCCTTCGAGGCGATGGCCGCCAGCTCGCGACCGAGCAGGCCGACGATCCCGCCCTCCGAGGCCGAGTTGTTCAGCACGACCGCCACTGCCATCCCCGTGGCCGGATCGGCCCACACGCTCGCGGCGTAGCCGGGGATGGACCCCTGCTGCCCGAGGAGCGTGCCGGCCTGGAAGGCGCCCCCGCCGTACTGGAACCAGGTGTCGGCGTCGGGGTTGACGGGGAGGTTGTGGTCGAAGCGGCCGTTGTCCTTCTCCGCGAGCGAGTTCGCGGCCAGGATCTGGCCGTAGCGCCCGAGGTCGCCGATGGTCGAGACGACGCCCGAGTCGGTGAAGCCCACGCTCGCCGAGAGCTCGCTGTAGTCGGCGGGCGCCACGCATCCGGCGTCGCGGTCGGCCTGGGACGAGACATAGCCCGGCAGATGACGGGACGTCGTCGACGGCACGGCGGCTGCATCGCCCGGCAGCGCCGTCTGCCGCAGTCCGCCCGGCTCGAACACGTACTGGTTCATCAGCGTGGACGCGCGGTGGCCCGAGGCGTTCTCCAGCGCCTGGCCGAGCAGCAGGTAGGCCACATCCGAGTCGCGGTACGCCGCGCCCGGCACGCCGCGCTCCTGGGCGAGGCCGTAGGAGGCGAGCTCGCGGGGGTTCCACTCCCGGGCGGGGGTGGTGTAGACGGCGTCGGCGGCCGTGCTCCACGACTCACCCAGCCCGCTCGTGCCGTCGCACAGCTGCTGCAGCGTGATGTCGCCCGGATCCTCCGCGGCCAGGTCGGGGACGCTGGGCACGTGCTCGGCGATCGAGTCGCCGAGGTCGAGCGTGCCCTCCTTCGCCAGGTCGTACAGCACGTCGCACGTCATCGCCCGCGTGACGTCGCCGATCCGGAACGACATGTCGGTCGTCACCTCGGATCCGGCGCCCTCCGGCTCGGTCGTGCCCACGCCGGCCACCCACGTGCCGCTCCACGGCACCCAGACGCCGACGATCGCGCCGGTCGCGCCCGAGGCCTGCACGGCCTGGTCGACGGCCCCGCGCAGCTGGTCGACGGTCTCGCCCGGCAGCTCGGCCTCGACCTGCGACGGCAGCGCGACGTCCGGGGCCCGCGACTCCGAGCACGCCGTCAGCGCCAGACCGATCGCCATCAGCGCCGAGAGCGCGGCCGCGCCGCGCCGTGCCTTGCTCCGCATTCCACTCCCTCGGTCCAGAAACTCGAGTCTAAGCCGTGGCGGCCGCCCCTCCCCGCGAACCCGCCCTCGATCCGCGAACCCGCCCCGGATCGGGCGCGGGCTCGGCGAGCGGGCGCGGGCTCGGCGTCAGCTCACGCGCATCTGGGCGCCCTGGCGCTCCCACACGCCGCGCATGAAGCGGCGGACGTCCTCGTCGACGCGGATGTCGCTCGGCCGCAGCGGGCGGGTCAGGTAGAGGCCGTCGAGCGAGGTGAGCCGGCTGAGCGCCACATAGGTCTGGCCGGGGGCGAAGGCGCCGGCGCCGAGGTCGACGATGGCGCGATCGTAGGTCTTGCCCTGCGACTTGTGGATCGTCACCGCCCACGCCAGGCGCAGCGGGAACTGGGTGAACTCGGCCACGACCTCGCGCGTGAGCTTGCGGGTGTGCGGGTCGTACGCGTAGCGGTACTTCTCCCACACCGAGGGCTCCACCTCGAACTCCTCGTGGTCCACCTCCACCCGCACCGTGTCGCCCACGATCTTCGTGACGGTGCCGATCGTGCCGTTCACCCAGCGCGGCGGCTCGCCCTTGGCGCCCGCGTCGTTGCGCAGGAACATCACCTGCGCCCCGACCTTCAGCTTCAGCTCCTCGTCGGCCGGGTACGCGTCGCCGCGGCCGAAGTCGCCGCTGATGTCGGCCCGCGCCTTCTGCTCGCGCCCCGGCAGCTGGGCCAGGTGCTTGGCGTTGATCGCGTTCACGCGGTCGTTGCGCGTGGCGAGCGTGATGACCGGATCGTGCGGATCGTCCGGCGGCGTGCGCGCGCCCGTGGCGTTCAGGACGTCGGCGATCTCCTTCGTCACCCGCCCATAGCGCACGGCGTTCAGCATCGCCTTGAATCCGTCGTCCGACTGGCGGTGGATATGGGTGAGCTCGCGGATGTGCAGATCGGCCCCGTGCCTGCCGAGGTCGATCAGCCCGTCGGACGCCGGCGCCTGCCCCGCCCACACGTGCGCGTCGAAGAACCAGAACGAGCGGTAGTGGTCGGCGATGTACCGCGCCTCGTCGCCGCGCGGCGGCACGGGCGCCAGCTGGTACGGGTCGCCGAACATCACGATCTGCACGCCGCCGAACGGCTCCGCCCGCCGCCCCCGCGCCTGCCGCAGGGCCCGGTCGATCCCGTCCATGAGATCCGCGTTCACCATCGAGATCTCGTCGATCACGAGCGTGTCGATCGCGTTCAGGATCTTGCGGGTGGCCTCGTTCTGATCCAGGTCGCTGTCGGCGATCAGGCCGATCGGCAGGCGGAAGAGCGAGTGGATCGTCTGCCCCTCCACGTTGAGCGCGGCCACGCCGGTGGGCGCGCAGATCGCGATCTGCTTGCTCGTGTTCCACGTGAGATGGCGCAGGAGGGTGGACTTGCCGGTGCCGGCGCGACCCGTGATGAAGACGTGCTCGCGCGTGTCCTCGATGAGGCGGAACAGGGCTTCCTGCTCCGCGGACAGGACGGGCGCGCTCACCCGTCCATGCTAGGGCGCGCGGGCGGCGCATCTCGGTCGCATATCGACCGGGGCGATGCCCAGGCGTCGCGCAAGCGGCGTTCATAGACTGTCGCCATGCAGCAGGGGGAGCGGGGTGAGACGGCACTGGCCGACCCGCCGGCGGGCGCCGTCGCCGCCCCCGCGGCACCGTCACCCCGCAGGTGGACGGGCCTGGAGATCGCGATGACGGTCGTGATCGGCGCGCTGCTGATCGCGGCGATCGCCACGGGGTTCGCCTCGCTGTACCGCGGCTTCTGGGGCCCGAGCGCGTTCGCCGAGCGATACGTGCAGCTGATCGCCGAGGGCCGGGCGGCCGACGCGCTGGCCGTCGACGGCGTGGCCGTCGACACCGCCGAGCTCGAGGCGGCGGGCCTGCCCGCCTCCGCGCACGACGCCCTGCTGCGCTCCACCGCGCTGGGCTACGACCTCACCGACATCCACGCGGTCGAGGAGCGACAGGTCGACGGCGACACCGAGGTCTCGGTCGCGTACCGGATCGACGGCACGACGGCCGAGTCCACCTTCCGGATCTCCCCGTCCGGCTGGAGCGGCCTCGTGCCGGCGTGGAGCTTCGCCCGCAGCCCCCTCGCCGTCGTGCAGGTGGGGGTGCACGGCTCCATGAGCTTCGCCGTGAACGGGTTCGAGATCGACAAGCGCCAGGTCTCCCCCGACGGCATCGACGCGGATCCGCTCGCGCCCGTGTCGCTGCTCGCCTTCGCGCCGGGCATCTACGAGGTCTCCGTCGACACGCCCACCACCGCCGCCGAGCCGCAGCGCGCCCTGGTGGACGAGCCGCTCACGGCGACCGCCTTCGACCTGCAGGCCGCGCCGACGCCCGAGTTCCTCGACGTCGTCGCGGAGCAGGTGAGCAGCTTCCTCACCGGGCAGTGCGCCTCGCAGCAGGTGCTGCAGCCGGCCGGGTGCCCCTTCTGGGTGTCGCTGGAGAACCGCCTGGCCGCCGGCACCCTGCCCACCTGGTCGGTCGTGCAGGAGCCGCCGATCGAGCTGGTCCCGGACGGCGCGTACTGGCGCATCGCCGAGGCGAGCGGCCTCGCCCACATCGAGATGGACGTGCAGTCCATCGCCACCGGCCGCATCACCCACGTCTCAGAGGACGTGCCGTTCACGATCGACGGCACCGTCGAGATCCTCGCCGACGGCACGGCGCAGATCCGGATCGGCGCCCCGCTGCTCGAGGGCTGACGCCCCACGCCCGGCCCGGGGCGTCGCGGCTGGATGCCCGCGGCTAGATGCCCGCGCGCTGGTCGCGCTCCGCGAGCGCCGCGAGCCGGGCGTTGTACGCCTCGAGCTCGGCGTCGCCCGTGCGGTCGGCGTGACGGTCGCTGCGCCGCTGCTGCCGCTCGTCGCTGCGGCTCCACTGGATCGCGACCGTGATGGCCGTGATGGCCGTGGGTATCTCGCCGATCGACCACGCGATCCCGCCGCCGATGTACTGGTCCTCCAGCGGCGTGGGGCCCCAGGTGCGGCCCATCGCGCCGTACCACTCCGCCACCATGAGGCCCGTCTGGCTCATGATGGCGATGCCGAAGAAGGCGTGCATCGCCATCACGACGATGAGCGTGACGAGCCGGCCCGCGTAGGGCAGTCGGTACGGCACGGGATCGATGCCGACGAGCGACAGCACGAACAGATAGCCCGAGATGAGGAAGTGCGCGACCATCCACTCGTGGCCGAGGTGGTCGTACAGGCTCCACCGGAACAGGTCGCTGAAGTAGAACAGCCACAGCGATCCGATGAAGATGCCCGCCGCCACGAGCGGATGCGTCAGCACGCGCGCGACGGGGCTGTGCACGGCCCACAGGATCCACTCGCGCGCACCACGCGATCCGTCCTCGCGACGATGGATGGCGCGGGCCGCGAGCGTGACGGGCGCCCCGGGCACGAGCAGCAGCGGGATCGCCATGCTCAGCAGCATGTGCAGCAGCATGTGCGCGCTGAACAGGTAGTGGCCGTACGCGTTGAGCGGCCCGTTCGTCACCCAGATGAGCAGCAGCATGCCCAGCACCCACAGCGCCGTGCGGTACAGCGACCACGCGTCGCCGCGGCGGCGCAGCCGCCACACGCCGGCCAGGTAGAACGCGATGCCGAAGACGCCCACGAGCAGCCACAGCGGGTCGAGCTCCCACTCGGTGAGCAGCCGCGCGGGGGTGAGCTCGGGGGGCAGCGGCGCCTCGGAGAGGATCTCGGCGGGCGTCTGCGCGAGCGGCGCGTCCTCGCCGACGGGCGGGGCGGATCGGGCGAGCGCGGCGGCGGCGCCCGAGGCGATGCCCATGAGCGCGAGCTCGAGGGCGATCACCCACCAGAACGCGCCGCGGCGCTCGCGGGCGATGAGCCGCGCGCGGTACCAGGCGCCGAGCGCGCCCATCGCGAGCAGCGCGACGATCTTGACGCTCATGACGATGCCGTAGGGCGTCGTGACGAGCTGAACCGGCGAGGTGAGCGCGGCGAACGAGCGGATGACGCCGCTGGCCGCGACGAGCAGGAACGCCACGAGCGCGATCGACGAGTAGCGCTCCAGCACCGTGCGCACGCGGTCGGCCTCGAGGAGCGGCCGCACCACGACGAGCAGCAGCAGGCCCCCGAGCCACGCCGCGGCGCCGAGGATGTGGATCGCCATGGTCGTGACGACGAGCCCGTGCGTGGCGAGATCGCCCGAGTGCCCCTGGGTGGCCATCGGCAGGAGCGAGACCGCGGCCAGCGCGGCCGTGAGGAGGGTGGGGATCCAGCCCCGCACCGCGAAGGCGAGGACCGTGACGAGCGCGGCGACGACCGTCGTGATCAGCCACGTGCGGCCGAGCTCGGTGTCGACGAGGAACCGGCCCAGCTGCGCGCCGAACTCCGGACCGGCGCTCAGCTGCGCGTTGAACACGTCGAGGAAGGTGAGGAAGGCCACCGTGCCCGACGCCACGGTGAACACGGCGGCGCCGATCGAGGCGGTGTCGAGCGAGGCGTCGAACTCCCGCTCGCCCTGACGCATGGCGAACAGCGCCAGCACGAGCGAGCCGAGCATCGCCGCGGCCGAGAGGTTCACGAGCAGCTTGGCCACCGGCAGGCCCCACCGCACGAGGGGCCCGGCGTCGCCGATCGCCAGGGGATCCGCCCCGCCCGCGAAGGCGAGCGCCCACGCGACGGCCGCGACGGCGGCGAGGAGCAGGATCGCCGGGCCGGCGACGCGCAGGAGGCGGGGAGTCACCCGATCAGCCTATTTCGCGCCGCCTGAACGAAGACGCGACAAGGGCCGCCCCGGAGGGCGGCCCTGGGAACGCGGTCTTACTTGACGGCGCTCTTCAGCTTCGAGCCGGCGGTCACCTTGACGCGCTTGCCGGCCGGGATCTTGATCTCGGCGCCGGTCTGCGGGTTGCGGCCGGTGCGAGCGGCGGTCTCGACCTGCTCGAAGGCGATCCAGCCGGGGATCGAGACCTTCGAGCCCTTGGCGACGGCCTCGGACACGGTCGTGAAGAGCGCGTCGAGCACGCTCGAGACGGCGGCCTGGCTCTGACCGGTCGCGCTCGCGATGCTCGCAACGAGCTCGGTCTTGGTGATGTTCTTGTCGGCCATGTCATCCTCCAGCGGCGAAGGACGCCGCAGAACGTGGTGTTATCGGCCGGGAGCGGTTGCCCCCGGGTGGTCGTTCGACCGCCTTGAATGTATCAACGAGCCCCGGCATTCCGCGGATTTTCGCGGCTTTTGCCGCAATCCGGGCGGCGTGTCGCCCCCGCGGCGTGACGGATGTGACGGATGAGGCCGTCCGTCAGTCGTGCAGCAGACGCAGCGCGGCCACGACGTCGCGGTGCCAGCGGCGCGCGGCGGGCAGCACCCCCGCGTACACCGCGGCGTCGTGCGGCACGCCCAGGTACTGCACCGCGCTGGCCTCGACGCCGGCCTCGCGCAGCGCCGCCGCGTACGCCGCGCCGTCGCCGCGCAGCGGGTCGTACTCGGCGGTGAAGACCACGGCGGGCGGCAGCCCGGCCAACGACGCGGCCCGCATCGGCGAGGCCAGCGGGTTCTTCGCGTCGCGGCGGTGCGGCAGGTACGTGCGCGCGACGGAGAGGAGCTCGCGCGCCATGATGATGGTCGGGATGCCGAGCGCGCGCGTGGCGGCGAAGTCGATGTGGCGGCCGGTGAGGTCGACCACCGGCACCTCGAGCAGCTGCCCGCGCAGGGGCAGGGCGTCCCTGTCGCGGTTGGCCAGGGCCACGGCGGCGGCGATGTTGCCACCGGCCGACGTGCCCTGCAGGGCGACACGGCCCGCGTCGAACCCGAGCTCGTCGGCGCGCTCGAAGAGCCAGCGCAGCGCGGCGAGCCCCTGCTCCACCTGGGTGGGGAACTTCTGCTCGGGAGCGAGCGCGTAATCGACCGCCACCATCGCCACGCGGGCCTCGGCCGCGCGCCGCCGGTTCACCGCGTCGGTCGTCGGGAAGTCGATCCCGCCGATCCGGAACGCGCCGCCGAAGAACGTCAGGCAGGCGGGGATCGGACCCTCGGCGGCGATGTCCCAGTCGGCGGCCGGGTAGTAGACGCGCACCCGCACGTCGGGGTAGCCCTCGACCGGCACGACGTGCTCGGCCGTGCGCACCTCCGGGCCCGGCACGCCGGACTTCGCGAGCTCCTTGCGATCCCAGTTCCTCGCCTGGCGCCGGTGCGCTGCACGCCGTTGCGAGGCGTGCGGGCGGTGCTCCCTGATCGCCTTCTGCGTCTCGGCGCGGGCGGCACGGCGCGCGACGTCCTTCTCGGCGGGGCTGGCCGCCTCCACGCCCTGCTCGGCCGTCGGCCGCATGAACCAGGGCCAGCCCAGACGCGTCTTCAGGCGGCGCAGCACCTGGGAGACCCAGTACTTGCGCTCGCGCCTCAGTCGCTCGGCGAAGAGCGGATCCAGCTGCATACGCCGATGCTATCGGCGCGGCGATGGGGCCGCCGACGCGAAAGGGCGGGACCTCCCGGAGGAGATCCCGCCCTTGTCGCTGCTCTGGTGCTTACCAGGACGACGGTGCCGCCAAAGTCGAGCTGATTACCAGCTCGACTTGGTCACGCCGGGCAGCTCGCCACGGTGCGCCATGTCGCGGAAGCGCACACGCGAGATGCCGAACTTCGTCAGCACACCGCGGGGGCGGCCGTCGATGGCGTCACGCGAACGCACGCGCACCGGCGAGGCGTTGCGGGGCAGCTTCTGCAGCCCGACGCGGGCGGCCTCGCGCTCGTCGTCCGACGCGTTCGGGTCGACGAGCGTCTTCTTCAGCTGCGCACGCTGCTCGGCGTAGCGCGCCACGATGACCTTGCGCTGCTCGTTACGCGCGATCTTGCTCTTCTTGGCCATGGATCAACGCTCCTCTCGGAACTCGACGTGCTTGCGGACGACCGGGTCGTACTTCTTCAGCACGAGGCGATCGGGGTTGTTGCGGCGGTTCTTCTTGGTCACATAGGTGTAGCCCGTGCCCGCGGTCGAACGCAGCTTGATGATCGGACGGATGTCCTGAGCCTTCTTGGCCATTAGAGCTTCACACCCTTCGCGATCAGGTCCTTGACGACCGACTCGATGCCGCGGGCGTCGATGACCTTGATGCCCTTGGCCGAGACGTTCAGCGTGACCTTACGGCCGAGCGACGGAACGTAGTACGTCTTCTTCTGCACGTTCGGGTCGAAGCGACGCTTCGTCCGTCGGTGCGAGTGCGAAATGTTGTGACCGAATCCAGGCGTGGCGCCGGTCACCTGGCACACAGCAGCCATGGTTCACTCTCCTTCAATACCGTGACCCCGGACGGGACCACCCAAGATCTCTTGTCTGCACATGCCGCACCCGCCCTCGCGGGCTGTGTTCAGGTGGGGAATGCACGAACTACGCGCAGGAGTGCGCGCAGACAGTGTTCTACACTACCAGAACTCTCGCCCTCGTCGGACCCCGCTTCGCGGGGCCGCTCCTCGGGCTCGGGCTGTCGCGGGGGCCGCGTCAGCCGCGCACGCGGGACTCGCCCGCTGCGCGCACGCCTTCGGCGTGCACTTGCGGGCTCGGACCGTCGCGTCGCGACGGCCGCGCGTGGGGCGGGCGCAATGGCGCCCGCACGCTCGGGCGCCGCTTCGCGGCGCCCATCGCAGAGTGAGCGGTCGGGCCGCACAGAGCGTGTCCGCAGTTCGGCCCGTGGGCTCGGTTGCGGTGGTCGCTTCATCTCCGCGGCTCCGCCGCTCCGTTCAGCAACCGATCACGTCGAACCGATCACTGTGCGAGCGAAGCGACCATGGCAGTTGCGGTGGTCGCTTCGACCGGGGGGTGCCCCTATGTCTCTTGTCAAGCGGCGAGGGCCGGTTCGGGAAGGCGTGGCTGGTAGAGGGTGCCGTCGCGGAGCATGGCGTAGAGGACGTCGGAGCGGCGTCTGGCGAGTGCGA